>JACZJD010000788.1 GCA_014860725.1 Aquamicrobium sp. | reverse complement strand
ACCTGCGGCTGCACCATGCGGTCGAGCTGGGCCTCGATGCCGTTGCGGGCGAAGATCGGCACCGTGTCGCGATAGGGCTGCACGACCTTGGCATGGCTGGGCATCAGCATGCGCATGAAGTCCTTGGCCTCGCGATAGCCTTCCTCGCCGGCGACGAGAATTTCGTCGATGTCCTTGTTGTAGAGGTCGCGCACCGAGCGCTTGATGAGCGAGCCTTCCTCGTAGACGAGGGCAGGGGCGGTCGACTTCAGCGTCAGCTCGCGGACATTGTCCCACAGCCGCATCAGATATTCGTAGTCGCGCTTGATCTCGGCCTTGGTGCGGCTTTCGCCGGCCGTGCGCAGGATCACGCCCATGCCCTGCGGCACGTCGAGGTCCTTGACCACGTCCTTCAGCCGCTTGCGGTCGGCGGCGTTGGTGATCTTGCGCGAGATGCCGCCGCCGCGCGCCGTGTTCGGCATCAGCACGGAATAGCGGCCGGCGAGCGACAGATAGGTGGTGAGTGCGGCGCCCTTGTTGCCGCGCTCCTCCTTGACGACCTGGACGAGCAGGATCTGCCGCCGCTTGATGACTTCCTGGATCTTGTATTGCTTGCGCGGCGGCCGGCGGCGCTCATGCACCTCCTCGAGCGCGTCGCCGGCACCGACCGAGACGACCTCGTCGTCGCCGTTGCCGTTCTCGTCGCCCCCGTTGTCGTCGCTGTCGGCGTCCTCGGCCTCGTCCTGCGCGGCTTCCGGCGCGTCCTCGGAGATCACGTCGGCCGCGACCGCCTCGGCGATTGCCGCCGGAGCCTCGTCCTCGCCGCCGTCCGAATCGGCGTCCGCCGCGGCTGCGTCATCTCCGGCGCTCTCCGGCGCGGTCTCGGCGAAGCCGTTCTCCGCCGACGCCTTCTTGCCGTCGCTGGCGCGGCCACGGCCGCGTCCGCGCCGCCGGCGGCGGTTGCGGCGCTCCTCGTTCTCCTCGTCCTCGTCCTCCTCGGCCCGCGCCTCCTCGGCGTCGGCCCGCAACAGCGCCTGACGGTCGGCGACCGGGATCTGGTAGTAGTCGGGATGGATTTCCGAGAAGGCGAGGAAGCCGTGGCGGTTGCCGCCATACTCGACGAAGGCGGCCTGCAGCGACGGCTCCACCCGCGTTACGCGGGCGAGGTAGATGTTGCCTTTGAGCTGCTTCTTGTTCTCGGATTCGAAATCGAATTCTTCAATGCGGTTACCGCGGACGACGACAACGCGCGTTTCCTCCGGGTGGGAGGCATCGATAAGCATTTTGTTGGGCATAATTTATTGTCTCCCCGGCGCACGGGGGCACGCGCGGCCGCGACGATGCGCGGCCTTGTCGGGCCGTTCCGAGAATGACGCCGGATGATAGTGTGTCCGCCTCGCGCGGCCGGGACCGGCCAGCCGCTCCGGCCGCGGCCGTGACGGCGCGGTGTCTTCCGGGCTGGGGTATGGTCGGGCTTGCGATCATCGCGCTACATGCGGAACCGTTTCTGAACCAAGGCCCGCTCCGACGGGCCCGCTGATTTGCTCGTACCGAGCCGGCGAGGCCGAGGCCCCTGCCGTTTTCCTCACGCCAGGCGCTCCGCCTGCGCGGAAGCGGCCTGCAAGAAAATTCGTCGGAAACACCTGTACCGCGATCGGCCGGGCCTTATTGCCGCGTTGCACGTCTTCTGCCAGGGCGAGGGGCATGCGGCAGGCTGGAACGATCACGAACATGACGGTGATCCAGTGTCGCTTTTATGATCTGACGCACGTCGTGGCAACCCTGATTTCTTTTAGGGGGATAAGGGCCGGCTGCGTCATCATGATGTATTGTGGCGGTGACGGGGGCAGGTAAAGAGTTGCTTAACCATGCCCGATTACCACTCCTTAAGAACAGGAATATCGAGTCAGCACGCCAACCAGCCGACAGGACGCCATGCAGCCGAATCTTCGCCGGTCGCGTCGCGCAGACGCCCTTCGAGCCTGGCTTGCGGCTCTGTTCCTTGCCGTTCCCGCCCTTCTTCTGTGGGCGGGCGGCGCGCAGGCGCAGGACGTGCTTCAGGCGCGCGGCTACAAGATGGCCGGCGACGCCTCGCGCATGCGCATCGTCGTCAACTTCGACCGCGATCCCGAGTTCCGCTGGTATCTGCTGCGCGGCCCGCATAGGCTCGTCATCGACCTGCCCGAGGCCGGCTTCGCCTTCGCCGAGGAGGAGCTTGCCCCGCGCGGCATGGTGACGACCGTCCACTACGGCAATCTCGACCAGGGCCGCTCGCGCATCGTCCTGTCCTTCGACGGCCCGTTCGCGGTCGAGCGGATCGACATGCTCGCCAACGAGAGCAGCGAGGGCGTCCGGCTCGTCGCCGACATCGTCGCGACCTCGGAAGCCGCTTTCGAGAAGGCGATGGCCGACCAGGTCGAGACCACCGCCGCCACCACGACGCCGAAAGCCGACCGGCTGGGCAAGGTCGTCGCCAGCCCGCAGGACAGGCCGTTCCGCGTCGTGGTCGACGCCGGCCACGGCGGCATCGATACCGGCGCCGAGGGTCCTTCGGGCACGCTGGAGAAGACCATCACGCTCGCCTTCGCGCTGGAATTGAAGAAGAAGCTCGAGGAGACCGGCCGCTTCGACGTGTTCCTGACGCGCGAGCGCGACCTGTTCCTGCGGCTCGACGAGCGCGTGCGAATCGCCCGGCAGCACGAGGCCGACCTCTTCATCTCGATCCACGCCGACGCCATCCGGCTGAAGAACGTGCGCGGCGCCACTGTCTACACCGTCTCCGACAGGGCGTCGGACGCCGAGGCGGCGGCCAAGGCGACCCGCGAGAACCTCGCCGACGAGATCGCCGGCATCACGGTCGAGGAGGAGCATCAGGAGGTCGCCGACATCCTCGCCGACCTGATCCGCCGCGAGACCCAGAGCTTCTCCATCCGCTTCGCCCGCTCGCTGATCGGCGAGCTGTCGAGCGCGATCCGCATGATCCCGACCAATCCGCACCGATTCGCCGGCTTCCGCGTCCTGCGCGCGCCGGACGTTCCCTCGGTACTGCTGGAGCTAGGCTACCTCTCCAATCCCGAGGACGAGGCGCATCTGCGCGACCCGGAATGGCGAGCCAGGGCCGCCGACGGGATCGCCGCGGCGATCGGCCTGTTCGCGCAGGCGCGGCAG
>JACZJD010000787.1 GCA_014860725.1 Aquamicrobium sp. | reverse complement strand
CCTCCCCGGTCGCCGCCCATATGGCCGATCCGCAGGAGGCGCTGCGCCTTGCGGCCGCGCTCGGCCTGCCCGCGGCGCTGATGGACGCCGCGCCCGAGAACGTCTCGAGCGGCGAGCGGCAGCGTCTGGCTCTTGTCCGGGCGCTGATCCTGCGCCCGCGCTTCCTGCTCCTCGACGAGCCGACCTCGGCGCTCGATCCGGCCGCCGCGCTCGCGGTGGAGGCGCTGCTGGCGCGTATGAAGCGCGAAGGCATGGGCCTGCTCGTGGTGTCGCACGATCCCGGGCAGGTCGCGCGCATCGCTGACCGCCGCTACCTGCTCTCCGGGACGGGGCTTGCCGAGGTCGCCCCGTGACGCCCATCGACCTCTCCGTAGCCGATCTGGCGCTCGCCGCGCTCAGCCTGGTGATCGCCTCGGGGCTGTCGATCCTCCTGTCGCTCAACGTCCATGTCCCGATGGTGCTCGCCGCCCTGCGCATGGTGGCGCAGCTGGTGCTGGTCGGGCTGGTGCTGCGCTACGTGTTCGCTCTCTCCTCGCCGGCGGTGACGCTCCTCGTCGCCGCCGCGATGATCGCGGCCGCGACCTACGAGGTCTCCTCGCGCCAGCTTCTTCGTCTGCGCGGCTGGCGGCGCTTCGGGCTCGGCGGCCTGCCGGTCACGCTCGCGACGGTGTTCGTCACCGGCCTCGCCCTGTCGACGGCGCTCCGCGAGGCGGCGTGGCACGACCCGCGCCACACCATCCCCCTGCTCGGCATCGTCCTCGGCACCGCCATGAACAGCACTAGCCTCGCGCTCAACGCGATGCTTACCGGTGTCCGGCGGGAAAGGCGCGCCATCGAGGCGCGTCTGTCGCTCGGCGCGGACCGCGCCCTGGCACTCCGCGAGGTCCGGGCCTCGGCCGCGCACAACGGTTTGATCCCGGTGGTCAACCAGATGGCGGGCGCCGGCATCATCACCCTGCCGGGCATCATGACCGGCCAGATCCTGGCCGGCATGGACCCGCTCGACGCGGCGAAGTACCAGATCCTGCTGATGCTGCTTCTGGCAGGCGCCGGCGCCATCGGCGTGATCGCATCGACGCAGCTCTGCCTCGCCGCCGTCACCGACAAGCGCCACCGCCTCCGCCTCGACCGCCTCGCCGAAAACGGATAGCGCGCCGGCCGCAGCCTGCCGTCTGTGCAATTCCGGGTCGGGGAAGCGGAATGTATCCGGTCCCGACGAGCTCTTCCGCGCAGGCATCGTCGGCCTCGCCCGGCGTTCCGGTTGCCGCGAGCCGGCCGCTCTCTCAGGCGGCGATGTCGCCCTGTGCCTGCGGCGACGGTCCGGCCGTGGTCGCTCTGGCGAGCCCGGCGGCCTCGCGCAGCAGCGTCAGGCCGATGGCGGAAAAGCCTTCGGCGGCTTCGATGTTGCGCCGCGCGGCGACGCCGACGCCTTCCATCGTGTGGCGGGCGATGGCCAGCGCCTCGGCCGGGTCGCGTTTCGCCAGCGCATCGATGATGCGCAGGTCGGTCTCGATGCGCATGGCGAGCTTTTCGGCGCGTCGGCCGAGCCGCCCGGCGGCCTCGGC
>JACZJD010000786.1 GCA_014860725.1 Aquamicrobium sp. | reverse complement strand
GTTCCGCGCCACCGTACTGACGCTCTATCCCGACATGTTCCCCGGCGCGCTCGGCCTGTCGCTCGCCGGCCGCGCGCTGGAACAAGGCGTATGGTCGCTGGACGCCGTGCAGATCCGTGACTTCGCCACCGACCGGCACCGCACGGTGGACGATACGCCGGCCGGCGGCGGCGCTGGTATGGTCATGCGTGCCGACGTCATGGCCCGCGCCATCGACCGCGTCGCGCCCGCCGGCGATCCCCGTCCGAAGCTGTTGATGAGCCCGCGCGGCCGGCCGCTCACCCAGGAGCGCGTGCGCGAACTCGCTGCCGGGCCCGGCGCGGTGATCGTCTGCGGCCGCTTCGAGGGCGTCGACCAGCGCATCATCGACGCACGGAACCTCGAGGAAGTCTCGATCGGCGACTACATCCTGTCGGGCGGCGAACCGGCGGCGCTGGTCCTGCTCGATGCCATGGTGAGGCTGCTGCCGGGCGTCATGGGCAATGAGGCGTCGGGCACGGAAGAGAGCTTCGAGGGCGGCCTGCTCGAACACCCGCACTACACGCGGCCGCAGGTATGGGAGGGCCGCGCCATCCCCGAGGTTCTTACGTCCGGCAATCATGCTAAGATTGCAGCTTGGCGGCGCGAGCAGGCCGAGAATCTGACCGCCGAGCGCCGGCCCGATCTTCTGGCTAAACGCGCAGAGAGCTAGCCGGTTACGAAGTAGTAGACCGCCAGAAACACGCCGACCGCGATGACGAAGCCGCGTACCGCAACCTGCGGTACGCGCTTGGCCGCCCAGACGCCGGCATAGCCGCCCAGCGCCACTCCCGGCACCATGACCAGCGCCTCCGGCCAGGCGACGACGCCGCCCGAGACGAAGACGGCGATGGCGACCGCGGCGATGACGATCGACAGCATGTTCTTCAGCGCGTTGAGGCGGTGGTAGTCGCCGGTCTGGGTCAGCCCGAGCGTCGCCAGCATCATCACGCCCATGCCGGCGCCGAAGAAGCCGCCATAGACGGCGGTGGCGAACTGCACGACCGAACCGGGGGCGGTGCCGATCGTCGCCTCGCGGCCGGCCTTAGGCTTCGGCTTCAGCCACGGGCCGGCGGCGAACAGCGCGGTGGCACCGATCAGCAGCCACGGCACCAGCGCGCGGAACGACGGATTGTCGAGCGCGAGCAGCAGCAGCGCGCCGGCCAGTGCGCCGATCGCCGAGATGACCGCCATCACGACGGCCTCGCGCCACATGGTGCGGATGTCTTTCCAGTAGGCGAGCGTCGACGTGATATAGCCGGGGAACTGGGTCACCGACGAGGTGGCGTTCGCCGAGATCGGCAGGATGCCGGCGAGCGACAGCGCGCCGAAGGTGATGAATGTACCACCGCCGGCTACGGCATTGACCGCACCGGATACGAAGCCGGCGAGGAAGAGCATGGCGGTGATGGCAATTGTCATTTCGGGGGGCATCCGGCGAAAAGTCGATGCCGGTTTAGGCAGGCGGGCAGGACAATGCAACGGGCATCGGCCGTTCGACACCTTGCCGTGGCCTCAGCTGGACAACTCATCTGCTTTCGACACAAGATCGCCGTGCGGTGGACAAACGCCGTGCGATGGTGTATCGGCGCACCCGGAAATCGGGAAAACCCGGTACCGCAACCAAGACCATGTGAATTCGCCCCTGCATCCCTCTTCCGGGAGCATAGCCGGACGGTCGCAGAACTGATCGGCAAGCGCGGGCGCTCTGGCTGGTGCAAGAACGAAGAAAGGTTCCACGAGATGGATATCATCCGTCAGCTCGAGGCCGAACAGGCCGCCAAGATCGAAGCCAAGCGCAAGCTCCCCGAATTCCAGCCGGGCGACACCGTCCGCGTCCAGGTGCGCGTCACCGAAGGCTCGCGCACCCGCGTCCAGGCCTACGAGGGCGTCTGCATCGCCCGCTCCGGCTCCGGCTTCCAGGAGAACTTCACCGTCCGTAAGATCTCCTACGGCGAGGGCGTCGAGCGCGTCTTCCCGGTCTACTCGCCGCTGGTCGAGGGCGTCGAGATCGTGCGCCGCGGCAAGGTCCGCCGCGCCAAGCTTTATTACCTGCGCGACCGCCGCGGAAAGTCGGCCCGCATCTCCGAGAACACCGGCGTACGCGCCCGCAAGCTGAACGACGCCGAGCGCGATGCGCTGAACGCCGAGAAGGCGCGCGTCGAGGCCGAGAAGGTGGCCGCCGCCCAGGCGCTGGCTGCCGAGAAGGCCGCTGCCGAGAAGGCTGCGGCGGCGGAATAGGCCCGCGCCTCAGCTATCTTGATCAAGGCGGCTTCGGCCGCCTTTTTCGTTCGTCGCAACCTGCGCGAGCCGGAGGCCGAGGAAGAAATTCGTTCTGCGGACTATGGCGCGATGCGGTTTTTCCCAGATCGCCGGGGCAGACCGGCATCGGTCCCGCTTGCGCCTCCGATGCGCCGCGCTAAAGTCGACCTCTCTCAAGGTCCCCGCCGGGCCGCCTTCCAGGAGCGCGTCATGAAGTACCTCAGATCCCTGTTCGCCGCCCTCGCGGCGCTCGTCGTCCTGCCCGCTGCTGCGGCCGACCTCCCCGACCTCGGGGGCAAGACCGTCACGGTGGTCACCGAGAACGCTTATTTCCCGCTGCAGTTCGTCGACCCGAAGACCAGCCAGCCGGTCGGTTGGGAGTACGACGCCATGGCGGCGCTGGCCGCCAAGCTGAACTTCAAGGTCGAGTACAAGAACACGTCCTGGGACGCGATGATCCAGTCGGTCTCGGACAAGCAATACGACATCGGCATGACCGGCATCACCATCAAGGACGAGCGCAAGGAGAAAGTCGACTTCTCCGATCCCTACATGCTCTCCGAAATTTTCATGCTGGTGCGTGCCGACGAGAGCCGCTTCGCCGATCCGAAGGCGTTTGCCGCCGACGAGAAGCTGCTGGTCGGCGCCCAGGCGGGCACCTCGCCCTTCTACGTCGCCGTCTACAACGTGCTCGACGGCAATGAGCAGAACCCGCGCATCAAGCTGTTCGAGACCTTCGCGGCTTCGGTGGCGGCTCTCCAGGCGGGCGACGTCGACCTCGTGCTCACGGACAGCGCCGGCGGCGCCGCGCTGGTGAAGGCGTCGGGCGGCAAGCTCAAGCTCGTCGGCGATCCGCTGCAGTCGGAAGAGTTCGGCTTCATCTTCCCGAAGGGTTCGGACCTGGTCGCCCCGATCAACGCCGGCATCGCCGCGCTCAAGGCCGACGGCACCTTCGACGCGATCACCAAGAAGTGGTTCGTCGACTACCAGCCCTGACCGCGCGCTGCGGCCCGTGCACGACTTCGCCGGATACCGGCCTGGAAGCCTCGCCGGCGTGGTCGGGCTGCATTCGGCCTACTACGCCCGCGACTGGGGCTTCGGCCTCGCCTTCGAGGCCAAGGTCGCCTCCGAACTCGCCGAGTTCCTCGGCCGCATGGAGGAAGGGCGCGACCTCTTCCTGACGGCATGGAGCGGTGACCGCCTCGACGGCTCGGTTACCCTCGACGTCGCCGGCGGCGGCCCGCGCGGGCCGCATCTGCGCTGGTTCATCGTCTCCGACTCAGCCCGCGGCAGCGGTCTCGGCAAGCTGCTGATGGACCGGACCATGGCGCATTGCGACGCGGTCGGCGACGGTTCCTGCTGGCTGACCAGCTTCGCCGGGCTGGGCGCCGCGCGCGTCCTCTATGAACGCCACGGCTTCGTCCTTGCCGAGGAAAGCGCCGTCGACCAGTGGCAGGGCGGGGTCCGCGAACAGCTCTTCGTCCGACCGGCGCGGCGCTGAGCATGGCCGCCCGTGCCGCGGACGGCGGCTTTCCCTGGTGGCTTGTCGTGGCGGCCGCGCTCGCCGCCGGGGTCGCCGTCCTGGTCGCCGCGAACGACCTCTACAGCGAGATCTTCGCCATCGTCGCCAAGGGGGTCGGCATCACCCTGTTCGTCACGGCGGTCGGCTTCGCGCTCGCCTCCGCGCTCGGCCTCGGGATCGCGCTGATGGCGCTGTCTCGGTCGCGCATCCTGTCGCAGGCGGCGCGCTTCTACACCGAGATCATCCGCGGCGTGCCGATCATCGTGCTCCTGTTCTGGATCGCCTTCGCCGGCGTTCCGGCCTTCGTCGCCGCCTGGAACGCGGCGACGGCGCCGCTCCAGCAGGGGGGCCTCATCGGCGAACTCCAGGTGCGCGACGTGTCGCTGCTGTGGCGGGCGATCATCGCACTGACCATCGGCTACTCGGCCTTCATCGCCGAGGTCTTCCGGGCGGGCATCCAGTCGGTCGAGCTCGGCCAGATCGAGGCGGCCAAGGCGCTCGGCCTGTCGCGCTGGCAGCGTTTCCGGCTGATCGTCATGCCGCAGGCGATCCGCACCATCCTGCCGCCGCTCGGCAACGACTTCGTCGCCATGGTCAAGGATTCCTCGCTGGTTTCCGTGCTCGGCGTTGCCGACGTCACCCAGATGGGCAAGATCTACGCCGCCGGCACCTTCCGCTTCTTCGAGACCTATTCCATCGTCGCCTATATCTACCTGATCCTGACGGTCGGCCTCTCGCTGGCGCTGCGCGCGCTCGAGCGGCGCATGAGAAAGGGATTGCCGCCATGAGCGAACGCATGAGCGAGGGGCTGGAGAAGGTCTATGCGGCGCGCACCGCCGCCGGCCTCGCCGACGCCTACTCGACCTGGTCGACCGACTACGACCGCGAGACGCTGTCGCTCGGCTACTGCCTGCCCTTCCTGATCGCTGCCTGGGTGGCCCGGCACGTGCCGCGCGGTGCGGGCCCGCTGCTCGACGCCGGCTGCGGCACCGGCCTGTCGGGACCCTACCTGCGCGCGCTCGGCTACGACGCCCTCGAAGGCCTCGACTTCTCCGCAGACATGCTGGCGTTGGCGCGGCAGCGCGGCGCCTATTCGACGCTGACGCAGGCCGCGCTCGGCGCGCCGCTGCCCTATGAGGACGGCCGCTTCGCCGCCTTCTTCTCCACCGGGGTTTTCACCGAGGGCCATGCGCCGGCCTCCGGCCTCGACGAACTGGTGCGGGCAACCCGGCCGGGCGGCCATGCCGTGTTCACCGTGCGCGACGTGGTGCTCGAGCGCGATGACTTTCGCGCCAAGTTCCATGAGATCGAATGTGCTGGTCGCTGGCACCCGGTCGAGGAGAGCCCGCCGTTCCGCGCCTTCGCCGTCGCCGAACCGGACGTGCTCGTCCAGACCTTCGTCTTCGAAATATCGTAGAAGGCCACAG
>JACZJD010000785.1 GCA_014860725.1 Aquamicrobium sp. | reverse complement strand
CGCCGAGGCCGGCGGCGCGGTCGAGCCAGCGGTTGCGGATGGCCGCGAGCCCCCTGCCGGCGGCCCAGATGCGCTCATTCTCGACCCAGGCGTCGGACAGCGCCAGAAACAGGCGCTCGGCATCGCAGGCGCTTCCGAGCGCGGCAAGCGAGGTCGCCGGATAGGGCGTGTCCGCGGGATGGCTGACGACGTTGACGCCGATGCCGATGGCGAGCGCGAAGCGCTGCCCGTCGAGCATCGCCGATTCGAGAAGGATGCCGGAGAGCTTGGCGCCGTCGGCGAGCACGTCGTTCGGCCATTTGAGCGCAAAGCGGCCGCTTCCGGTGACGACGTCGCCGCTGTCGACGCCGATCCTCAGCTTGATGTCGGGCGCCGCGGCCGCGAGCGCATCGGCGAGCGCGAGGCCGGCGACGAAGCCGAGCGTGGCCGCCTGCTTCAGCTCGAAATCGGGCACCAGCAGCAGGGTCGCGGCAAGGTTGCCGTCCTCCGTCGCCCACGCCCGGCCACGGCGTCCCCTGCCCGCCTCCTGGCGCTTCGAGACGAACCAGATGCGGCCCGGGTCGCCGTCCCTGGCGCGCTCGAGGGCCACGGCATTGGTCGAGCCGACCGTGTCGAAGGCTTCGAGGCGGTATCCGGCCGCCGCGGCGGTCGGCGCGAGCGAAAAGCCCATCCCGTCAGAAGAACGTCCTGGCGGCGGTGTCTGCCAGGCGCCCGACGATGCCGCCGATCAGCGGATAGAAGAAGACGAACGCCCCCGAGGCGCCGAGTACCAGCTTCAGCTCGCCGGCCATCGGCTCGAAGCCGCCGGCGGATTCGTCGAACCACATGATCTTGATGATGCGGATGTAGTAATAGGCGCCGACGACCGAGGCGAGCACGCCGATCACGGCGAGCGCGTAGAGGTCGGCGTCGATGGCGGCGAGGAAGACGTACCACTTGCCGAAGAAGCCGGCGAGCCAGGGGATGCCGGCGAGCGAGAACATCTGGACCGTCAGGATGGTCGCCATGACCGGATTGGTCGAGGACAGGCCGGCGAGCTCGTCGATGTTCTCGACATTGCCTTCCTTGCGCCGCATGGCGAGGATGAAGGCGAAGGTGCCGAGCGTCATCACCAGATAGATCAGCATGTAGATGACGACGCCGCGCACGCCGGCCTGCGAATTGGCGGCGAGGCCGACCAGCGCGTAGCCCATGTGGCCGATCGACGAATAGGCCATCAGCCGCTTGATGTTGCGCTGGCCGATAGCCGCGAAGGCGCCGAGCACCATCGAGGCGATGGAGACGAAAACGATGATCTGCTGCCAGTCGGCGGCCGCCGGCTCGAACGCGCCCATGGTGACGCGCACGATCAGCGCCATCGCCGCCATCTTGGGCGCGGCGGCGAAGAAGGCGGTGACGGGAGTCGGCGCGCCTTCGTAGACGTCGGGCGTCCACATGTGGAACGGCACGGCCGAGATCTTGAAGACGAGGCCGGCGAGCACGAAGACCAGGCCGAAAACCAGGCCGATCTGCCGCTCGGCGCCGGTGAGTGCGGCGGCGATGGCCTCGAAGCTCGTGTTGCCGGTGTAGCCGTAGACCAGCGAGATGCCGTAGAGCAGCATGCCCGAGGACAGCGCGCCGAGCACGAAATATTTCAGGCCGGCCTCGGTCGAGCGGATCGAGTCGCGGTTGATCGCGGCGATGACGTAGAGCGCCAGCGACTGCAGCTCGAGGCCGAGATAGAGCGCGAGCATGTCGTTGGCCGACACCATCAGGAGCATGCCGAGCGTCGAGAGCACGACGAGCACGGGATACTCGAACTTGTCGAACTTCTCCTCGCGGGCGAAGCCGACCGACATGATGAGCGTCAGCACCGAGCCGCCGAGGGTGAGCAGCTTCATGAGGCGCGCGAAGGGATCGCTGACGAAGACGTCGCCGAAGGCGCTCCCGTCGCCGACGAAGAGCAGCATCCATGCGCCGGCGCCGAACAGCAGCGCGATCGCAAGGCCGGTGACCGTCGTGTTGGCGCGCTCGCCTGAGAAGACGCCGATCATCAGCAGCGCCAGGGCACCGACCGCGAGGATCAGCTCGGGCGCGGCAAGGATCAGGCTCTGGGAAAGGTCTGCCGTCATTGTGCTGGCCTTATTGGATCGCCATGGCGGCCTGCGAGGCCTCGATGGAAAGCGTGATGTTGTTGACGAGGGCGTTCACCGAGGCCGTCGTCACGTCGAAGACGGGGATGGGATAGACGCCGAAGAGGATGACGAAGAACACCAGCGGGTAGATGATGGCCTTCTCGCGCGAGGAGAGGTCGAGAAGTCCCTTGAGGCTCTCCTTGGTCAGCGCGCCGAACACGACGCGGCGGTAGAGCCACAGCGCATAGGCCGCCGACAGGATGACGCCGGTCGCCGCGAACAGCGCGACCCAGGTGTTGACCTTGAAGACGCCGAGCAGCGACAGGAACTCGCCGACGAAGCCGGAGGTGCCCGGCAGGCCGACATTGGCCATGGTGAAGATCAGGAACACCACCGCATATTTCGGCATGTTGTTGACGAGGCCGCCATAGGCGTCGATGTCGCGGGTGTGCATGCGGTCGTAGACGACGCCGACGCACAGGAACAGCGCGCCCGAGACGAGGCCGTGCGACAGCATCTGGAAGATGCCGCCCTGGATGCCCTCGACGTTGAGCGCGAAGATGCCCATCGTGACGTAGCCCATATGGGCGACCGACGAATAGGCGATCAGCTTCTTCATGTCCTCCTGCATCAGCGCCACCAGCGAGGTGTAGACGATGGCCACCACCGACAGCGTGAACACGAAGGGCTGGAAGTAGAGCGACGCGTCCGGGAACATCGGCAGCGAGAAGCGCAGGAAGCCGTAGCCGCCCATCTTCAGGAGGATGCCGGCCAGGATCACGGAGCCGGCCGTCGGCGCCTCGACGTGGGCGTCGGGCAGCCAGGTGTGCACGGGCCACATCGGCATCTTCACCGCGAAGGAGGCGAAGAAGGCGAGCCACAGCCATGTCTGCATGCCGGCCGGGAAATCGTGCGCGAGCAGCGTCGGGATGTCGGTGGTGCCGGCCTGCCAGTACATCGCCATGATGGCGAGCAGCATCAGCACCGAGCCCAGCAGCGTGTAGAGGAAGAACTTGAACGAGGCGTAGACGCGCCGCTTGCCGCCCCAGACGCCGATGATGATGAACATCGGGATCAGGCCCGCCTCGAAGAAGACGTAGAACAGCACGAGGTCGAGGGCGCAGAACACGCCGATCATCAGCGTTTCCAGGATCAGGAACGCGATCATGTATTCCTTGACCCGGTGCTCGATCGCCTCCCACGAGGCGAGGATGCACAGCGGCATCAGGAAAGTCGTCAGGATGACGAACAGCATGGAGATGCCGTCGACGCCCATATGGTAGGAGATCCCGGCCTCCAGCCACCCGGCCTTCTCCACCATCTGGAAGCCGGCATAAGAGGTGTCGAACCCGGCCCAGATGAACAGCGAGAGGATGAAGGTGAAGACCGTCGTCAGGAGCGCGACGTTGCGGATGTTGCGGCGCGCGGCCGTTCCCTCGTCCCGGATCAGCAGGATCAGGAACGCGCCGACCAGCGGCAGGAAGGTGACCGTCGAGAGGATAGGCCAGTCGGTCATGGTCTAGAACGAGCCCCCGAGCATCATCCAGGTGACGAGCGCAGCCACGCCGATGAGCATTGCGAATGCGTAATGGTAGAGATAGCCGGTCTGGAGCTTCACCACGCGCTGGGTGACGTCCACGACGCGGGCGGACACGCCGTCCGGACCGAAGCCGTCGATCACCTTGCCGTCGCCGGTCTTCCACAGGAAGCGGCCGAGGCGCTTGGCCGGGCGGACGAACAGGAAGTCGTAGAGCTCGTCGAAGTACCACTTGTTCAGCAGGAACGTGTAGAGCCCGCGATGCTGCTCGGCGAGGCGGACCGGCGTCTCCGGCGAGCGGATGTAGAAGTGGTAGGCGGTGACGAAGCCAAGCACCATCGCCACCAGCGGCGCGAGCTTCACCCACAGCGGCACGTCGTGGAAGTCGTGCAGGATGTGGTTGTCCGGCAGGATGAACAGCGCGCCCTTCCAGAACTCGTCATGGCCGTGGCCGATGAAGAAGTCGTGGAAGATCACGCCCGCGAACAGCGCGCCCGCGGCGAGGATGAAGAGCGGCACCAGCATCACCGGCGGCGACTCGTGGACGTGGTGCATGACCTCGTGGCTCGCGCGCGGCTTGCCGTGGAAGGTCATGAAGATCAGGCGCCACGAGTAGAAGCTGGTGAAGGCGGCCGCGACCACGAGCAGCGTGAAGGCGAAGCCGGCGAGCGGGCTGTGGGCCGCGAACGCGCCCTCGATGATCGCGTCCTTGGAGAAGAAGCCGGCCGTGCCGATGATGGTCGCCGGGATGCCGACGCCGGTCAGCGCCAGCGTGCCGATGATCATCATCCAGTAGGTGGCCGGGATCAGCTTGTAGAGGCCGCCCATCCTGCGCATGTCCTGCTCGTCGGAGACGGCGTGGATGACCGAGCCCGAGCCGAGGAACAGCAGCGCCTTGAAGAAGGCGTGCGTGAACAGGTGGAAGATCGCCGCCGAATAGAAGCCCATGCCGAGCGCGACGAACATGTAGCCGAGCTGCGAGCAGGTCGAGTAGGCGATGACGCGCTTGATGTCGTTCTGCACCAGGCCGACGGTGGCGGCGAAGAAGGCTGTGATCGCGCCGATGAAGGTGACGACGAGAAGGGCCGCGTGCGACAGTTCGAAGATCGGCGACAGGCGCGCCAGCATGAACACGCCGGCCGTGACCATGGTCGCGGCATGGATGAGCGCGGAGACCGGCGTCGGGCCTTCCATCGCGTCCGGCAGCCAGGTGTGCAGCGGCACCTGCGCCGACTTGCCCATCGCGCCCATGAACAGCAGCAGGCAGATCGCGGTCAGCGCACCGGACTGGGTCAGCGACCAGTTGAGGAAGGTGAAGACCGCCTCGCCCGACTGGTCGGGGCTTTCGGCGATGGTCGCGGCATTGGCGAAGATGGTGTCGAAATTGACCGAGCCGAACAGCACGAACACGCCGAACAGGCCGAGCAGGAAGCCGAAGTCGCCGACGCGGTTGACGACGAAGGCCTTGATGGCGGCGGCGTTGGCCGAGGGCTTCTGGTACCAGAAGCCGATGAGCAGGTAGGAGGCGAGACCGACGCCCTCCCAGCCGAAGAACATCTGCACCAGATTGTCCGACGTCACCAGCATCAGCATGGCGAAGGTGAACAGCGACAGATAGGCGAAGAAGCGCGGCCGGTGCGGGTCATGGTGCATGTAGCCGATCGAGTAGACGTGCACCAGCGCCGACACCGTGTTGACCACGACGAGCATGACGACCGTCAGCGTGTCGATCCTGAGCGCCCACGCCACGTCGAGGGCGCCGACCTGGAGGAAGCGCAGCACCGGAACGGTGAAGGCGGTGCCCTCGCCGAAGGCGACCGTGACGAAGGCGACCCACGACAGCACCGCCGAGACGATGAGGAAGCCGGTTGTGACGTATTCCGACGCCTTGGCGCCGATCGAGCGGCCGAAGAGGCCGGCGATCAGGAAGCCGAGCAGCGGGAGGAAGACGATCGCGTGATACATGGTCCGCTCAGCCCTTCATCATATTGACGTCTTCCACGTCGATCGAACCGCGGTTGCGGAAGAACACGACGAGGATGGCGAGACCGATCGCCGCCTCGGCCGCCGCCACCGTCAGCACGAACAGGGCGAAGACCTGGCCGACGAGGTCGCCGAGCACGGCCGAGAAGGCCACGAAGTTGATGTTGACGGCGAGCAGGATCAGCTCGACCGACATCAGGATGACGATGACGTTCTTCCTGTTCAAGAAGATGCCGAAGACGCCGAGGGTGAACAGCACCGCCGAAACGGTGAGGAAATGTCCGATTCCGACTTCCATGGTCAGACTCCCTTGCCCGTCTCGACCTTGCGCACCTCGATCGAGGTCGCCGGCGTGCGGCCGACCTGCGCGGTGACGTCCTGTCGCTTGATGTTTTCCTTGTGGCGCAGCGTCAGCACGATGGCGCCGATCATCGCGACCAGAAGCACCAGCCCGGCGATCTGGAAGAAATAGACGTATGTGGTGTAGAGGACGTCGCCGAGCGCGGCCGTGTTCTCGCGGTCGGCCAGCGCCGGCGTCGGCTGCGAGATGTTGCCGGCGAGTTCCGGCGCGAAGGTGTAGCCGCCCACCACGACGATCAGCTCGGCGGCGAGGATCAGCCCGACCAGCGCGCCGGCCGGCGCATATTGCAGCGCGCCGCGCTTCAGTTCGGCGAAGTCGACGTCGAGCATCATGACGACGAACAGGAACAGCACCGCCACCGCGCCGACATAGACGACGAGCAGGATCATCGCCAGGAACTCGGCGCCGGTCAGCAGGAACAGCGCCGCGGCGTTGAAGAACGTCAGGATCAGCCAGAGAACGGAATGCACCGGGTTGCGCGCCGAAATCACCATGAAGGCGGCGGCGATCGCGATGAAGGCGAACAGATAGAAGAAGAACGCCTCTAGTCCTGTCAGCATGGGTTCCCCCGGTTCCTTCTCGGACGGCCAGCGCCGCCCCTCTCCGGCTCGCGCCCGCCTCCGGGCCGCGAAATCCGCGTGTCTCTTAGATCGTTTCGCCGCTCCACGGAAACGGTGAAACGATCTGTCTCCTTGTTTTTCGCAATCCCGACGGGAAAACCGCGTCGCGCCTTTCCCGGAATTGCTCCGGACGGGCCGCCCGGCCCGTCCAGCTTTGCCCCTCTCACCTGTAGGGCGCGTCGAGTTCCATGTTGCGGGCGATCTCGCGTTCCCAGCGGTCGCCGTTCGCCAGCAGCTTTTCCTTGTCGTAGTAGAGTTCCTCGCGCGTCTCGGTCGCGAACTCGAAATTCGGCCCCTCGACGATGGCGTCGACCGGGCAGGCCTCCTGGCAGAAGCCGCAATAGATGCACTTCACCATGTCGATGTCGTAACGCACGGTGCGGCGCGTGCCGTCGTTGCGGCGCGGGCCGGCCTCGATGGTGATGGCCTGCGCCGGGCAGATCGCCTCGCACAGCTTGCAGGCGATGCAGCGCTCCTCGCCGTTCGGGTAGCGGCGCAGCGCATGCTCGCCGCGGAAGCGCGGGCTGACCGGGCCCTTCTCGAACGGATAGTTGATCGTGTGCTTCGGCGCGAAGAACTGGCGCATCGCGAGGAAGAACGCGCTCACGAACTCCGCGAGCAGCACCGACTTGGCGGCTTGGGCTAGCGCTGACATGGCGATTTCTCCGTTGGGTTCGCGGTCATGCGACGTAGTGCTCCCAGATCTTGAGGAACGCCGCGGTGGCCACGACCATGAAAAGCGAGATGGGCAGGAAGATCTTCCAGCCGAGGCGCATCAGCTGGTCATAGCGGTAGCGCGGCACGATCGTCTTCACGATGGCGAAGAAGAAGAAGACGAAGCAGACCTTGAGCACGAACCAGATGACGCCGGGCACCCAGGTGAAGGGGGCGAAATCGAACGGGGGCAGCCAGCCGCCGAGGAACAGCACCGTCGTCAGCGAGCACATCAGCATGATGGCGACGTACTCGCTGAGCATGAACAGCAGGTACGGCGTCGAGGAATACTCGATCATGTGGCCGGCGACGAGCTCCGACTCGGCCTCGACCA
>JACZJD010000784.1 GCA_014860725.1 Aquamicrobium sp. | reverse complement strand
GATGTATTCTGGGTCGTTGACCGGGAATCCGGCGAGGAAGGCGTTGAAGCGCTTGTCGTTGGAGTAGCGGCCGTTGACCACCTTCTCGGCCGTCCCGGTCTTGCCGCCGACGAAATAGCCCGGCACCTCGGCGCGGCGGCCCGACCCCTTCTCGACGTTCAGCCGGAAGAGGTAGCGCATCATGTCGCTGGTCTTCTCCCGGATCACCGGCGTCGCCGACGCCATCGCCTGCCTGACGTCGCGCGGCAGGAAGGTCGGCTGGATCAGGAAGCCGCCGTTCAGCATCGCCGCCGCCGACATCGCCGTCTGCAACGGCGTGGTGGCGACGCCGTGGCCGAAGGAGATGGTGATCTGGTGGATGCGCTTCCATTCGGACGGCTCGGTCGGGCGCGCCACCTCGGGCAGCTCCGTCACCATCCGGTCGAGCAGGCCGATCTTGCGGAAGAAGGCGCGGTGATGCTCGACGCTGACCGTCTCGGCCATGCGCGCGGTGCCGATGTTCGAGGAGTAGATGAACACCTCCGGCACGGTCAGCACCCGGCCCTTGCCGTGGAAGTCGCGGATGGTGTGGCGGGCGATCTGGATCGGCCGCGTCGCGTCGAAGCGGCTGTTGAGGTTCGCCGTGCCCGCGTCGAGCGCCATGGCGAGCGTGAAGCCCTTGAAGGTCGAGCCCATCTCGTAGGTGCCGGCCGACATGCGGTTCAGCCGGTCCTTGTCGTGGGCGTTGAACGGGTTGTTGGGGTCGTAGTCGGGCAGCGAGGCCATGCCCAGCACCTCGCCGGTGCGGGCGTTGAGCACCACGGCGCCGGCGCCGATCGCCTGATAGCGCTCCATCGCCTGCACCAACTCGTCGCGCAGGATGTGCTGGACCCGCAGGTCGATCGACAGCCGCACCGGCTCGAGGTCCTTGGGCAGGGCGAGGCCGGTGGCCTGGAGATCGGCCAGGCCCTGGTCGTCGATATACTTCTCCATCCCGGCAATGCCCTTGTTGTCGACATTGACGAGGCCGACGATGTGGGCGGCGGTCGGGCCGCCGGGATAGAAGCGGCGCTTCTCGGTGCGGAAGCCGATGCCGGGAATGCCGAGCTGCATGATCGCCTGCTGCTGGCGCGGCGAAAGCTGGCGGCGCAGCCAGATGAAGCCGGCGTCGCTCTTCAGCCGGTTGTAGGTCTGCTCGATGTTGAGGTCGGGCAGCACGGTCAAGAGCTTCTCCAGCGCCTCGTCGGCATCGACGATGCGGCGCGGCTCGGCATAGAGCGAGGCGGTGTTGATGTCGGTGGCCAGCACCTCGCCGTTGCGGTCGAGGATGTCGGGCCGCGACGCCGTCACGCGCGACGGGCCGGGGCCGCCCTCCTCGAGTTCCTGCATGCCAAGGAAGGCGATGCGGCCGGCGATGGCGCCGTAGAGGCAGAAGAACACCGCGATGGTCATGAGGATGCGGCCACGGCCGCGCCCGCCGGAGGTCTTGGCGAGCCCGTCGATGACGATGCGCTCGTCGCCGCCCTGCGCCTGCCGCCCTGCGCCCCTGCGCCAGCGCCCGATCATTGCGCAACGCCTCCCGTGGTCACGCCGTCTATGCCGTCTGCGGCGATGCGGTCCTCGCCGACGATGTCCTCGATGCGCAGCGGCCGTGCCGGCAGCTCGTCGATCTCGGCGATCTGGTGCGCCTCGACGGGCGCGAGATGCAGCTCCTCGCGATAGGCCTCGGCCAGCCTCTGCAGCCGCGACGGCTGCGTCAGCAGGCTCCAGTCGGCCTTGAGCACGTCGATGGTCTCCTCCTCGAAGCGGATGGCGCTTTCGAGCTTGCGCACCTTGGACAGCTCCGCCTCGGCCGCATGCTTGGTGGTGTAGGTGAACCCCGCAGCGCAGACCATGACCGCGATCAGCACCATGTCGGTCGTCCTGAACATGGCCTCACCTCTCTCCTGCAA
>JACZJD010000783.1 GCA_014860725.1 Aquamicrobium sp. | reverse complement strand
GCCGAGGCCTTGCCACCCCGCCCGATGACGGCCGCGGTTCCCGACGAGACGCAGGCGGCCCGCGCCCGCGAGCTCGCCCGCAGCGCGGCTTCCCTCGAAGAGTTGCGCGAGATCCTCTGCGGCTTCGACGGCTGCAACCTGAAATTCACGGCAAAGAGCCTGGTTTTCGCCGACGGCAACCCGCAGGCCGACCTGATGCTGGTCGGCGAAGCGCCCGGCCGCGACGAGGACATCGAGGGACTGCCCTTCGTCGGCCGCTCCGGGCAGTTGCTCGACCGAATGCTGGCGGCGATCGGCCGCGACCGCACGTCGGCCTACATCGCCAACGTCATTCCCTGGCGTCCGCCCGGCAACCGCACGCCGACGCCGCTGGAGACGGAAATATGCCGCCCGTTCATCGAGCGGCAGATCGAGCTGGCCAAACCGAAGGTGCTGGTCAATCTCGGCGGCCCCTCGGCAAAGACGCTGCTCCACACCACCGAGGGGATCCTCCGGCTACGCGGCACGTGGCGGACCCACGTCACAGCGTCGGGCACGGCGATCCCCGCCATGCCGACGCTGCACCCCGCCTACCTGCTGCGCAATCCGGCGCACAAGAAGCTCGCCTGGCGGGATTTTCTCGAGGTCAAGGCGAAGCTGCGCGAACTCGCCTGACCGATCCAGCGTTCAGGCCGCGGCCGGCGCGCGGCGCATGCCGATCGCCTGCAGCACCGCAAACAGCGCCACGGCGAGCGCTTGCGCCGCAACGAAGGCGATGCCAAGCGCGCTAGGCTGGACCAGCCCCGATGCAAGCAGGCCGAAGCTCGCCGCCACCCACAGCGCGTTCAGGGCGACGATGTCGACCAGGACGAGTCGCGGCGCCGCCTCACGGCGGGCGACGACGATCAGCGCCGCGACGAACGGCACGAGCACGACACCCGACCAGAACAGCAGACCCGAGGGCAACCCGGTGAGCGGGGCCAGCAGCGAGGCGCCGCCGAGAAGGAGCAGCGCGGCGGCGCCGGAGACGACGGCGTCGAGACGAAGCGCATTGCGCAGGAAGGGGGTAATAGCGATGGTCATGGCGAAGTCCTTTCCGGTTCTTACGTCCCGTCCGTCGGCCTCGGCCTGCGACGGGACCGGCTGACCATCGCAGGCGGGATGGCGGCCGGCGATTACGCGACAGGTAATGGAAGCGGCGACGTCCGGCCTTTATGGTGCCGCCCATGACAGCCACCCAAACCTCCGTCGGCGGAATGATCCGCGAATGGCGCTCACGGCGCCGCATGAGCCAGCTCGACCTCGCCGCCGAAGCCGACATCTCGCAGCGCCACCTGAGCTTCGTCGAGAGCGGACGGGCGCGGCCGTCACGCGACATGGTGCTTCACCTCGCCGCCCGGCTCGACGTGCCGCTTCGCGAGCGCAACCGGCTGCTGCTCGCCGCCGGCTTCGCCCCGAGCTTCGCCGAGCGACCGATCGACGATCCCTCGCTCGAGCCGGCGATGGCCGCGGTCAGGCTGGTGCTGAAGGCCCATGAGCCGGCGCCGGCGATCGCCGTCGACCGCCACTGGACGCTGGTCGCCGGCAACCGGGCGGCCGAGCCCCTGCTCTCGCTCGCCGATCCGGCGTTGCTCGCCCCGCCTGTCAACGTGCTGCGGCTCAGCCTTCACCCACGCGGGCTCGCCCCGCACATCGTCAACCTCGGCGAATGGCGGGCCCATATCCTCGACCGCCTGCGCCGGCTGGCGGCAGCGACCGCCGATGCGGCGATCGAGGCACTGATCGTGGAATTGCGCACCTATCCCGGCGAGGCCAGCCGGACGCCGGTCGTCCACGACGCCGGCTCGGCGATCGCCCATCCGCTGAAGATCAGTCTCGGCGGGACGGTGCTGTCGTTCATCTCGACGATCACGGTGTTTGGCACGCCGCTCGACGTGACGCTGTCGGAACTCGCCATCGAGTCATTCTTCCCCGCCGACGAGGCGACGCGGGCGGCGCTGGCGCGGATGGCGCCGCCCGCCACCTGAGCGAGGCCCTCGCCTACTGCGGCGGCGACACCTTCGGCGTCTTCGCGCGCTCGATGCCGAGCCGCTGCTCGCGCCAGACGATGAAGAGCCCGGAGGCGACGACGATGGCGCCGCCGACGAGGGTGTGCACGGTCGGCACGTCGGCGAAGAGAAGGTAACCGACCACGAGGCCGAACAGGATCGAGCTGTACTCGAACGGCGCCACCGTGGCGACGCTGGCGTAGCGGTAGGCCTCGGTCATCATGATCTGCGCGATGCCGCCGCAGATGCCGCTCATGACCAGGAACGTGATCTGCCAGCCGCTGAGCGGCGCCCAGCCGAACGGAATGGTGAGCAGGCCGGCGACGCTGGCGGTGAGCGAGAACCAGATCACGACCGTCGACGAGCGGTCGGTTTTGACCAGGCTGCGCACCTGAAGCAGCGCCACCGCCGAGATCGCCGCGGCGGCCAGCGCGGCGAGAACGCCCAACGCCTCGTCGCTGCCGATACCCTCGGGCGAGCCGAGCAGCGTCAGCTTCGGCCAGCTGATGATCAGCACGCCGAAG
>JACZJD010000782.1 GCA_014860725.1 Aquamicrobium sp. | reverse complement strand
CAGCCTGTTCCGCGGCCGGGTCGAGGCGGCTGCGAGCGTCGGCGACCGCGACGCCATCGTCCCCTCCATCGGCGGCTGGGCGCGCCAGACCGGGTTCAACACCATCTTCATCGACGACCGCGACCCCTACGCCCACGGCTTCACGGTGCTATGATCGCTGGCAATTCGCGGGCGTCGATGCAGCCCCTCGTCCGGCCCTTCGGGCCACCTTCTCCCCGTGAACGGGGAGAGGATGCCGGCAGGCAGGTGAGGGGCAGCGCAGGCGTTCGCGAACTGCACGGCCATGAGCGTCGCAAGGAAACGAGGGAGGAGCCGATGTTCCGGTGGGGCATCCTGTCGACGGCGAAGATCGCGCGCGAGCACCTGATTCCGGCGATCCAGGAATCCGGCAACGGCACGGTCCATGCCGTCGCCAGCCGCGACCCCGACCGGGCAAGGGCGCTCGCCGGCCGCGTCGGCGCGCCGCTCGCCTTCGGCTCCTGCGACGCGCTGCTGGCCTCGCCGGAGATCGACGGCGTCTACATCCCGCTGCCGACCTCGCAGCATGTCGAATGGGCGGTCCGCGCCGCCGATGCCGGCAAGCACGTGCTGGTGGAGAAGCCGCTCGCGCTCCACGCCCGCGACATCGCGCCTGTGATCGCCGCGCGCGACCGCAACAAGGTGCTGGTCGCGGAAGGCTTCATGGTCGTCCACCATCCGCAATGGCAGAAGGTGCGCGACCTGATCGCGGCGGGCGCCGTCGGCCGGCTGCGCCACGTGCAGGGGGCGTTCTCCTATTTCAACGTCGATCCCGCCAACATGCGCAACATCCCGGAGCTCGGCGGCGGCGCGCTGCCCGACATCGGCGTCTACCCCACCGTGACGGCGCGCTTCGCCACGGGGCGCGAGCCGCTTAGGGTGCAGGCGAGCGTCGAGCGCGATCCCGTCTTCGGCACCGACATCTACGCCACGGTCCGCGCCGTCTTCGACGGCTTCGACCTCACCTTCTACGTCTCGACGCAGATGGCGCTCAGGCAGTCGATGGTGTTCCACGGCGACAGGGGCTTCATCGAGGTCGCCGCCCCCTTCAATGCCGGGCTCTACGGCGACCATGTCGTGACGCTGCACGATCGGGCGCATGCGGAGGCCACCGTCTTCCGCTTCCCCAATGCGCGGCAGTATACGCTCCAGGTCGAGGCCTTCGTGCGGGCGGCCGGGGGCGACGCCTCGGCGCGCGTGTTCACGCTGGAGGAATCCGTCCTCAACCAGAAGGTCATCGACGCCATCTTCCGCGCCGGCGAAACGGGCGGCTGGGAGACGGTCTGAGCGCCCCGCGACGACGACGCCACTGGCATTGCCGCCGCCGCTGGCGCATTCTGGAGAAAACTGCGGGAGGAGGCAGGCATGGCGGAGGCCGTCAAGGACGCGGTCCGGGACGAGGGACGCTACGACTACATCGTCGTCGGGGCGGGCACGGCGGGCTGCGTGCTCGCCAACCGGCTGACGCAGGACCCCGCGACCCGCGTGCTCCTGATCGAGGCCGGCGGCTCGGACAACTACCACTGGGTGCACATCCCGGTCGGCTATCTCTACTGCATCGGCAACCCGCGCACCGACTGGATGATGAAGACGGCCGAGGAGCCGGGGCTCAACGGCCGCTCGCTGGTCTATCCGCGCGGCAAGGTGCTGGGCGGCTGCACATCGGTCAACGGCATGATCTACATGCGCGGCCAGGCCGCCGACTACGACGGCTGGCGGCAGATGGGCAACACCGGCTGGGGCTGGAACGACGTCCTGCCCTACTTCCTCAAGTCCGAGGACCACCACGGCGGCAGGACGACGCTGCACGGCGCCGGCGGCGAGTGGAAGGTGGCGAAGCAGCGCCTCAAATGGGACATCCTGCTCGCCGTGCAGGAGGGCGCCAGGGAATTCGGCATCATGCCGCGCGCCGACTTCAACGACGGCGACAACGAGGGCTCGGGCTTCTTCGAGGTCAACCAGAAGGGCGGCATCCGCTGGAACACCGCCAAGGGCTTCCTCAGGCCCGCGCTGAAGCGGCCGAACCTGAGGCTCGTCACCCGTGCGCTGACCGAAAGCCTGGTCCTGGAGGGAAGGCGCGTCGTCGGCGTGCGCTACCGGCTGGGCGGCCGGCTGCACGAGGCGCGCGCCGACGCCGAGGTGCTTCTGGCCGCCGGCGCCATCAACTCGCCGAAGCTGATGGAGCTCTCCGGCATCGGCCGGCCGGACGTGCTGCAAGGCCTCGGCATCGAGGTTCTGCACGAGAGCGCGGGCGTCGGCGAGAACTTGCAGGACCATCTCCAGATCCGCACCGTCTACAAGGTGACGGGCGCGAAGACGCTCAACACCATGTTCCACAGCCCGTTCGGCAAGGCCGGCATCGCGCTGCAATACGCGCTGATGCAGAAGGGGCCGATGTCGATGGCGCCGTCGCAGTTCGGCATGTTCACCAGGTCCGACCCGGCCAAGGCGACGCCCGACCTCGAATACCACGTGCAGCCGCTGTCGACCGACCGGCTCGGCGACCCGCTGCACGTCTTCCCGGCGATCACGGTCTCCGTGTGCAACCTGCGCCCCGACAGCGTCGGCGCGACCCACGCGACGACGCGCGATCCCGAGGTGCAGCCGCAGATCAGGCTCAACTATCTCTCGGCCGAGAGCGACCGCGACGTGGCGGTGAAGGCGGTGCGGCAAGCGCGGCAGATCATGACCGCGAAGGCGCTTCAGCCCTACCGGCCGGAGGAGATCCTGCCCGGCCCCGGGCACGACAGCGAGGACGCGCTGGTGCGCAAGGTCGGCGACATCGCCACCACCATCTTCCACCCGGTCGGCACCTGCCGCATGGGCGTGGACGACAAGGCCGTGGTCGATCCCGAGCTGCGCGTGAAAGGCCTCTCCGGCCTGCGCGTGATCGACGCCTCGATCATGCCCAAAATCGTCTCCGGCAACACCGCCTCGCCGGTCATCATGATCGCCGAGAAGGCGGCGGATATGATTCGAGGGCGGGGGTAGCAGCAGCCCCGTCACACCCTCATTTTCTCCCCGCCCGGCCCTCCGCTTGCGCTTCGGGCGTTCGTCGTTCGAAAAGCCAAATCGTTGGCTTTTCGTCCGCTTCGCGGACCACTCCTCACCCTTCGCGGTAGTAGTAGCTGTAGCCGTTGAGCGCCGGGGCGCCGCCGAGATGGGCGTAGAGCACCTTCGCGCCTTCGGGGAAGAAGCCCTTGCGCGTCAGGTCGATCAGGCCCTGCATCGACTTGCCCTCGTAGACCGGGTCGGTGATCATCGCCTCGGTGCGGGCGGCGAGCCGGATCGCCTCGTTGGTCTCCTCCGACGGCACGCCGTAGGCGGGATAGGCATAGTCCGGGTTGAT
>JACZJD010000781.1 GCA_014860725.1 Aquamicrobium sp. | reverse complement strand
TACACGAAGGAGGATGCCATGATGCTGGCGCGCCTCCAGGCGCTGCCCGAGGAGCGCATCGTGGGCGTCGAGACCGGCGGCTGCCCGCACACGGCGATCCGCGAGGATGCCTCGATCAACCTCCAGGCGATCGCCGAGATGAACCGGAAGTTCCCCGACCTCGACGTCGTCTTCATCGAATCGGGCGGCGACAACCTCGCCGCCACCTTCTCGCCCGACCTCGCGGACCTCACCGTCTACGTCATCTCCGTGGCGCAGGGAGAGAAGATCCCGCGCAAGGGCGGCCCGGCGATCACGCGCTCGGACCTCCTCGTCGTCAACAAGACCGACCTCGCGCCCTATGTCGGCGCCGACCTCGACGTGATGCGCGCCGACACCGAACGCGTGCGCGAGGGCCGCCCCTACGTGATGAGCGACCTGTCGCGCGGGATCGGCCTCGCCGACATCGTCGCCTTCATCGAGCGCGCCGGCGGCCTCGGCCGCTGAGGCCGGCGCTCACCAGCGGCGCAGCGCCGCCTCGTAGGCCTGAAGGGCGGGCATCATGTGGTCGACCACCAGGCGGACGAGGCTGTCGCGGTCGCCGTTCCTGATCGCCGCGATCATCGCCTCGTGCTCGGCGCAGGAGCGCTGCGCCAGCGCCGGGTCGCCGATGGCGTAGGAATGGATCGCGGCGGTCTTGTACCAGTACTGCTCGATGGATTCGGCGAGGAACCGGTTGCCGCAGGCGGAGAACAGGATGTGGTGGAACTGGTCGTTGGCCTGCGACACGGCGACGAGGTCCCTGTCCTCCAGCGCCCGGCGGTAGCGGGCCTGGACCTCCTCGAGCGCGCCGACGAGCGCCGCGGTGTCGTCGAGCGGGATCCGCATCGCCGCCTCGCGCTGCAACAGGCTGCGCATGTCGTAGAGCTGCCGGATCTCCTCGGCGGAATACTCGCGGACCATCGCGCCCTTGTTCGGCCGCTTGACCACGAAACCCTGCCGCTCCAGCTCGTCGAGCGCGCCGCGCACCACATAGCGGCCGACGCCGAACCGCTCGCTCAGATCGCCCTCGATCAGGCGCTCGCGCGGGCGGAGCCGGCCGAAAACGATGTCGAATCTCAATGCGTTGGCTACTTGCTCGATCATGGCTTTCGCGACGGTTGCCTCCTGCCCGTGTAACACGACTCGACCCCGTGTCCAACACGGCCTCCATGCTGACAACATGATTGTGCATTAAATTGTTGACAATTATATGGACAACATGCGAGCGTCCCCGCCATCAGTTTGGCGCGGGACGCAGATTTCTCCGATGTACGATTATTGTGTTGTCGGCGGCGGCATTGTCGGCCTCGCAACGGCCCTCACAGTCTCGCGCAACAGGCCCGGCGCGAAGATCCTCGTCATCGAGAAGGAGGATGCGCTCGCCGCGCACCAGACCGGCCACAACAGCGGCGTGATCCACGCCGGCATCTACTACGCGCCGAAGAGCTTCAAGGCGGAGCTGTGCCGCGCCGGCGAACGGGCGACCAAGGCCTTCTGCGACGAGCACGGCATTCCCTACCGCATTCCCGGCAAGCTGGTCGTGGCGACCGACGCCGTCGAGATGACGAGGCTCGCCGCGCTCGAGGCCAACGCCGCGGCGAACGGCATCGCCTGCCGCCGGCTGGGCGCTGAGGAGCTGACGGAGCGGGAGCCGGCCGTCACCGGCCTCGGCGCGCTTCTGGTCGAGCAGACCGGCATCGTCGATTACAGCGCGGTCAGCCGCGCCATGGCCGACGCGATCCGGGCCGCCGGCGGCGAGATCCTGCTCGGCGTTTCCGTCGACCGCATCCGCGAGCGCGCCGACTGCGTGCGCATCGAGGCGCGCGAGGGAAGCTGGGAGGCCCGCTACGCCGTCGCCTGCGCCGGGCTGCAATCCGACCGCCTCGCAAGGCGCTCCGGTATGGATGTCGATTTCCGGATCGTCCCGTTCCGCGGCGAGTATTTCGCGCTCCGGCCCGAGCGCAGCGGGCTGGTCCGGCACCTGATCTATCCGGTGCCCGACCCGTCCATGCCGTTTCTCGGCATCCACCTGACGCCGATGATCGACGGCACGCTGACCGTCGGCCCCAACGCCGTTCTCGGCCTGTCGCGCGAGGGCTATCCCAAGTTCTCGCTGAACCTCGCCGACGTGGCGGGCTACCTGGGCTTTCCGGGCTTCTGGAAGCTGATCGCCCAGCATATGGCGAGCGGCATCGACGAGATGAAGCATTCGCTCTTCAAGCGGGCGTTCCTGGAGAAGTGCCGCAAATACTGCCCGTCGCTGCGGCTCGACGACCTCCTGCCCCACCGGGCCGGCATTCGCGCCCAGGCGGTGTCGCGCTCGGGCGAGCTGATCCACGACTTCATGTTCCTGCAGTCGAAGCGCGTGCTGCACGTGTGCAACGCGCCGTCGCCGGCGGCCACCTCGGCCATCCCCATCGGGCGCATGATCTACGAGCGCCTGCACGGCAGCGACTGAACCCACGGCGAGCGGCTATCCATGACCTATCCCGACACCGAACTGTTCATCGACGGACGCAGGGTTGCCGGCAGCGGCGGCACGGTCGACGTCCTCGATCCCGCGACCGGGGCCGTGATCGGCCGGGTCGCCGTCGCCGGGGAAGACCAGCTCGAGGCGGCCGCACGCGCCGCCCACGCCGCCTTCGGCCGCTGGCGCGACACCAGCGTGCTGGAGCGGTCGAACGTGCTGCGCCGCGGCGCAACCGCGTTGCGCGGACGGGCGGAGGAGACCGCCCGCATCCTGACCCTGGAACAGGGCAAGCCGCTCGCCGAGGCGCGGGCCGAGGTCGAGACGGCGGCCGACGTCCTCGACTGGTTCGCCGAGGAGGCGCGGCGTACCTATGGCCGGATCATCCCGGCCCGCGATCCCCACGTCCGGCAAACGGTGCTCAAGGAGCCGATAGGCCCGGTCGCCGCCTTCACGCCGTGGAACTTCCCGGTGTCGCAGGCGGCGCGCAAGATCGGCGCGGCGCTCGCCGCCGGCTGCTCGATGGTGCTGAAGCCGGCCGAGGAGACGCCCGCCTCCGCCGCCGTCCTGGCGCAGGTGCTGCACGAGGCCGGCCTGCCCGCCGGCGTCCTCAACCTCGTCTACGGCGTGCCGGCCGACATATCGGCCCATCTCACCGCCCATCCG
Organism: Aquamicrobium sp.; assembly: GCA_014860725.1. The sequence goes on along the minus strand of JACZJD010000781.1, from coordinate 6,082 downwards.
GCGATCCGCAAGGTCTCGTTCACCGGCTCCGTCGCCGTCGGCAAGCAGCTCGCATCGCTGGCCGGGCTGCACATGAAGCCCGCCACGATGGAGCTCGGCGGCCACGCCCCGGTGCTGGTGTTCGCCGACAGCGACGTCGCGTCGGTCGCCGCGCTCATGACCCGCTCGAAATACCGCAACGCCGGTCAGGTCTGCGTCTCGCCGACCCGCTTCCTCGTCGAGGAGAAGGCGTTCGACGAATTCCGCGACGCCTTCGTGGCCGAGGCCGCGAAGATCAGGGTCGGGCCGGGCCTCGAGGAGGGCACGACCATGGGGCCGCTGGTTTCGGCCCGCCGCCTCGACGCGATCCAGTCGCTGATCGCCGACGCCCGCGACAGGGGCGCCAAGGTGGAGCTCGGCGGCAAGCGCATCGGCAATGCCGGCAATTTCCACGAGCCGACGGTGCTTTCCGGCCTCGACCGGAGCATGCGCGTCATGAACGAGGAGCCGTTCGGCCCGGTCGCCCTGCTCGTCCCGTTCTCCGGCATCGACGCGGCGCTGGAGGAGGCGAACCGGCTTCCCTTCGGCCTCGCCTCCTATGCGTTCACGCAGTCGGCCGCCACCAGGGCCGAGATCGAGCGGCGGATCGAGGCCGGGATGCTGACCATCAACCATCTCGGGCTCGCCCTGCCCGAGACGCCGTTCGGCGGCGTCAAGGACAGCGGCTACGGCTCCGAAGGCGGCACGGAGGCGATGGACGCCTACCTCGTCACCCGCTTCGTCACGGAGCGCCACGAGCGGCGGAAGTGACGGCCCCACCCCCGACAGGGCGGGACCGGCCCCGTGAGGCATTCTCTCCGGTTGCCGGAGAGGTCGGTGAAACCACAGCGAATGAAAAGTGGAGGAATGACATGAAACGGATGCTGAAGAGCTGGCTGCTTGCCGCGGCCGTGGGCATCGGCGCGAGCGGCCTGACGGCCGCAGCCGCCCTGGCCGCCGACCATACGCTGAAGGTCGGCTGGACCACCGGCGACAGCGCCAACGACCCCTACGCCATCGGCGCGCGCGCCTTCAAGGAGGAGGTCGAGCGCCGCTCCGACGGCCGCATCGAGGTCCATCTCTTCCCCAACCGCGCGCTCGGCGACGAGAAGGCCATGCTCGAGGGCATGCGGCTCGGCACCGTCGACATGGCGGTGATGTCGAGCGCGGTCAATTCCCAGGTCGTGCCCGAATTCGCGCTCACCGATCTGCCCTTCCTGTTCGCCAACGAGAAGCAGGCGCGGGCGGTGCTCGACGGCCCGGTCGGCGCGGCGCTGGCGGAAAAGGTCAAGGACAAGGGCCTGATGGTGCTGAGCTACATGGAAGGCGGCTTCCGCAACCTCGTCAACAACGTGCGCCCGATCAACACGCCCGCCGACATGGCCGGCGTCAAGTTCCGCGTCATCCAGAGCCCGATCTACATCGAGATGGTGGAATCGCTCGGCGGCAACGCCGTGCCGATGGCGTGGGGCGAGGTCTACACCGCCGTGCAGCAGGGCACCATCGACGGGCTGGAGGCGCCGCCCTCCGTCATCGAGCAGAACAAGTTCGCCGAGGTCGTGAAGTACCTGTCGATGTCGAACCACACCTATTCGGCGCTCGAGTTCATGATCTCCAAGCGCCGGTTCGACGCCCTGCCCGAAGACCTCCGGGCGATCGTGCAGGAGGCGGCCACGGCGGCCGGCGAGACCCAGCGCCAGCGTTCCTACGAGATCGGCCAGGACGTCCTCGCCGTGCTGGAGCAGCAGGGCATGACGATCAACACCATCGACGACCTGAAGCCGTTCCAGGAGGCCGTGGCGCCGATCTACGAGAAGTATCGCGGCATCGTCGGCTCCGACCTGCTCGACGCCGCGCTGGAGACGGCAGCCTCCGTGGAGTGACGGCGCACCCGCCGGGCACCGCTTCCGGCCGGCCGCGGCCGGAAGGCGGCGTCCGCGCGGGGCGTCGTGCGATGTCGGGTCTCATGCGGTCCTTCGGGCCGGAACTGCGGGGCTGGGTGATGCGGATGTTTCGCTACGTTGTTGACGGTGCGGCGCGGCTGCTGGCGGCGACGCTGGGGCTGGCGCTCGCCATGGTGGTCGCCTGCGTCGGCCTTCAGGTCGTCATGCGCTACGGCTTCGGCTCGCCTCCGGCATGGAGCGAGGAGCTGGCCATGCTGATGTTCTCCTGGCTGACGCTGGGCGGCATCGCCTTCGGCGTCCGCGAGGGCTTCCACGTCTCCATCGAGACCAGGGGCATGCTGCCGCGGGCGCTGCAGCCCTTCCACGACAAGGTCCTCGACCTGATCGCCGCCGGCTTCGGCGTCTTCGTGGCATGGTCCGGCTGGCGCTTCATGGATTTCATGTGGGGCTCGAAATCGGCGGCCATCCGCTACCCGCTCGAGATCCTGAACGCCATGCCCGTCGCCAGCGGCGTCCTCATCGCGCTGTTCGCGGGCGCACGCCTGCTTGGCCTGCACACCGGCCCCCGGGAGGCCGCGCCATGAGCACGACGGCCCTCATGCTGGTCTGCACCTTCGGCGGGCTCGTCCTGTTCGGCGCGCCATTCGCCATCGCGCTCGGCGTGTCCGTCATCGTCGCCCTCAGCGTCGCCGGCATGGAGCCGGCCTTCCTGGCGCAGCAGCTCGTCGCCGGCTCGCAGTCGTTCAGCCTGCTCGCCGTGCCGCTCTTCATCCTCGCCGGCGGGCTGATGTCGGTCGGCGGCATATCCGAGCGCCTGATAACGCTGGCCAAGGCCTTCGTCGGCCACAGGACCGGCGGCCTCGCCATGGTCGCCGTCATCGCGGCCATGATCTTCGCGGCCATCTCCGGCTCCGCGCCGGCCACCACCGCGGCGATCGGCTCGATCCTCATCCCCGCCATGGTCCGCAGCGGCTACAGCGCCCCGTTCGCGACCTCCGTCACCGTCAGCGCCGGCGTGCTCGGGCCGCTGATCCCGCCGTCGATCGCCTTCGTCATCTGGGGCATGATCGCCGAGCAGTCGATCAGCAAGCTGTTCCTCGCCGGCATCACGCCCGGCGTCACCATCGCCGCCGGCCTGCTGGTGATCTGCTATTTCCACGCCCGCCGCCACGCCATCCCCCGCCTCGACCCCGCGACATGGGGCGCGGCCGGCCGGGCGCTGTGGGACGGGCGCTGGGCGCTGTTCTCGCCGGTGCTGATCCTCGGCGGCATCTATGGCGGCATCTTCACCCCGACCGAGGCGGCGGGCGTCAGCTGCCTCTACGCGCTCTTCGTCGGCTTCGCGATCGAGCGCAAGCTGACCTTGCGCAACCTGATGCCCATCGCGCTCGACTCGCTCAAGATGAGCTCCATGGTGATGGCGATCATCGTGGTCTCGACCGGGTTCGGCGTCATCGTCGCCCAGGAGCAGATCGCGGTGAAGTTCGCGACCTACCTGACCGAGAGCGTCAGCGAGAAGTGGCTCGTGCTGCTGCTGCTCAACCTCGCCTTCTTCCTGCTGGCGGCGGTGATGGACGAGATCGCCATCATGGTCATCCTCGGCCCGCTGCTGATCGCGATCTCCAGTTCGATGGGCGTCGATCCCATCCAGTTCGGCGCGATCATCGTCACCAACGTGGCGATCGGCATGGCGGCCCCGCCCATCGGCTACTGCCTGTTCGTCGGCATGGCGATCAGCGGCCTCAAGCTCGGCCAGATCAGCAGGGCGATCTGGCCGCAGATCGTGCTGATGCTGCTGGTGCTGATGCTGACGACCTACATCCCGCAATTCTCGACCTTCCTCGTGAACTAGCAGAGAGGGACAGCGATGAGAGACTACGGCGCGCACCCCTACACGGTGGACCGCTCCCCCTCCCCGCAGCGCGACCGGATCGCCCGCGAGATATGGGGCCTCGACCTCGTCGGCGAGGCGGTGCGGGAGGACATCGTCACGGCGTGGGTGAGCACCTGGAGGTCCAGCCGCTACGCGGACTTCGCCGACGTGCCCTTCGCGGCGGGGCTCGACGCCCCGCTCATCCGCCACGTCAACGAGGTCACGCGGGCCGGCGTGCTCCTCGCGCGGCAGGCGACCGAGGAATGGGGCATCGAATTCGATCCCGACACGCTGCTGCCGATCCTCATCCTCCACGACGTGGACAAGCCGCTGCTAAGCGAGCCCGACGGCGACGGCGGCACGCGCCCGTCGCGGCTGGCCGGGCAGCTCCAGCACGGCGTGATCGGCGCGATGCTGCTGAAGGAGCTGGGGTTCGACCACATCGTCGTCTCCCATGTCGCGCTGCATGCGGGCAACGCGCCGTTCCACCCCGAGACCCCGGAAGCGCTCGTCCTCCACCACGCGGACTACTTCTCCGCCGACCACGTCATGCTGTCGCTGGGCAAGCGGCCGTTCTACCAGAAGTAGCCTTTTCGGCCCGCCGGAACAGGACGAAACCGATGCGCGCCAACCGCCCCTGTGCCCCGACCGGAACGGCCCTCTCCCGCCTCCTCCGCGCCCGCCGCGGAGAGGGCTGCGGCAGGCTTCCGCGCATGGCCGGCAAGGCCACGCCGGATCGCCACAGGATTGTTGACATTATAATTGACAATGCAGGACGCCTTGCCTAAGGCTATGAAATCCCACCCGATCGTCGGGCAGGCAGGCCCTGTCCGCCCCATCAGCAACGGACCATCCGCCATGTCGCAAACGCATATCTTCCCGGTCGCCTCCATCAAGCGCATCCCGCGCGGCAGCGGCATCGAGACGACGCCGCTGGTGACGCATTTCACCGCCCCGGACGCGAAGTTCACCACCGGCATGAGCGTCTATCCCAAGGGTCTCGGCGCGCCCATGCACAAGCACAACTGCGACGAGCAGGTGACGCTTCTCGAAGGGCAGGGCGAGGTCGAGGTGGACGGCACCATCACGCCGCTGGTCCGGTACGACACGACCTATATTCCGGCCGGCAAGGTGCACGCGTTCCGCAACACCGGCGAGGAGCCGATGCGCATCCTGTGGATCTACAGCTCCACCAAGGTGACGCGCACCTTCGAGGGCAGCGACGAGGAGGTCGAGCACCTGTCGGCCAGGGATCTCATGGGCTGAGCCCGCTCTATACGGATCGGCCGGCATGCTGCGTCTGAGCGCCAATCTGTCGACGATGTTCGCGGAGCTGCCCTTCCTCGAGCGCTTCGCCGCGGCGCGCCGCGCCGGCTTCGCCGCGGTCGAGGCGCAATACCCCTACGACCACGCCGTCGCCGATGTCGCGGCCGCGCGCCGTGAGGCGGGCATCCCCCTCGTGCTGCTCAACGCGCCGAAGGGGACGCGCGAGGGAGATCGCGGCCTTGCCTGCCTGCCGGGGCGCCAGGACGAATTCCGCGAAGCCGTGGAGACCGCGCTCGACTGTTCCGCGGCGCTCGGCAACCGGCTCGTCCATGTGCTCTCCGGCGTCCCCGATGCCGAATGCGACCGCGAAAGCTGCGCCGCGGTCTGGCGCGCCAACATGGCGTGGGCGGCGGACCGGGCCGCGCAGGCCGGCGTCGGCATCGTCGTCGAGGCGCTCAACCCCGGTGATGTGCCCGGTTACTTCATCCGGTCGCTGGACGACGCCGTGGCGCTGCTCCGCGCGCTCGGCAAGGACAATGCCGGGCTGCTGTTCGACGTCTACCATTGCGCCAGGGCGGGCGAGCCCGTCGTCGCGCAATTCCGCGCCTGCATGCCGTGGATACGCCATGTCCAGATCGCCGACGCGCCGTCGCGCGCGGAGCCGGGCACCGGCGACATCGACTGGAGCGGCGTCTTCGCCGCCGTCGAGCGCTCGGGCTACCAAGGCTTCGTCGGCGCCGAATACACGCCCCGGGCCGGCACCCTCGCCGGACTTGCCTGGGCCCGTCCCTATCTTGTGAAACCATCATGATCTGTCGCCGCACGCGCATGCCGGGCATGCGCCGGCGGCCGGAGGAGTAGCCGCAATGAACCTTTATTCGAGATCCCTCGCCGCGGCCGCGGCCGGCGGCAAGCCGGTGCGCGTCGGCCTGATCGGAGCCGGCAAGTTCGGCTCCATGTTCCTGGCGCAGGCGCCGACGGCGCCGGGGCTGAAGGTCGTGGCCATCGCCGACCTCTCGGC
>JACZJD010000780.1 GCA_014860725.1 Aquamicrobium sp. | reverse complement strand
GCGCGGTGCCCGCGCCGTAGACGAACGGCCTGCCGTCGAGCCCCCGGGTCACTCCGCCGGCCAGCCCGCCCGTCCTCGTCGTCAGCCGCTCGCACGGCACGCCGGAGACGGAAGCCTACATCGCCGGGCTCGGGCCGGTGGAGCGCATGTCCATCGGATCGTCGCTGAAATTCTGCCTGCTGGCCGCGGGCTGCGCCGATCTCTACCCGCGCATGGGGCGCACGATGCAGTGGGACACGGCCGCGGGCGACGCGGTGCTGCGGGCGGCCGGCGGAGTGACCCGGGGGCTCGACGGCAGGCCGTTCGTCTACGGCGCGGGCACCGCGCCGGGCGACGAGCCCTTCGCCAACCCGCACTTCATCGCCGAGGGCGGGAGCCCGCGATGAGCCGCGGCACGGCGCGCGCATTTCGCCTCTTGGCGGCGGCGGGCGGGCGCGGCATGAAGAGGGCGCGCATGCGGGCCGCCACCTGCTGCGGCCATGGAACTTAAGCCCGGCTATCCCGTTCGCCTGCCGGGCCAGGAGGGCACCGAGACATGATCTCAATCGTCGAGACGACGCCTTATGCGGACCAGAAGCCCGGCACGTCGGGCCTGCGCAAGAAGGTCCGGGTGTTCCGGCAGAAGAACTATGTCGAGAACTTCATCCAGTCGATCTTCGATTCGGTCGCCGGGTTTCACGGCGCGACGCTGGTGATCGGCGGCGACGGCCGCTATTTCAACCGCGAGGCGATCCAGATCGCGATCAGGATGGCGAGCGCCAACGGGTTCGGCCGCGTCATCGTCGGCCAGGGCGGCATCCTGTCGACGCCGGCGGCCTCGCACCTCATCCGCAAGAACCGCGCCTTCGGCGGCATCGTCCTGTCGGCCAGCCACAACCCCGGCGGGCCGGAGGAGGATTTCGGCATCAAGTACAATGTCGGAAATGGCGGCCCGGCGCCGGAGAAGCTGACGGAGGCGATCTTCGCCCGCAGCGGGGTGATCGACCGCTATGCCATCGCCGACATTCCCGAGGTCGACGTCGACACGCCCGGCACGACCACCGCCGGCGACATGATCGTCGAGGTGGTGGACCCGGTCGCCGACTATGCCGCGCTGATGGAAAGCCTGTTCGATTTCGACGCGATCCGTGCGCTGTTTAGCGGCGGCTTCACCATGGTGTTCGACGCCATGCACGCCGTGACCGGACCCTATGCCGTCGAGATACTGGAGCGCCGGCTGGGGGCGCCGGCCGGCACGGCGCGCAACGCCACGCCGCTTCCCGATTTCGGCGGCCATCATCCCGACCCCAACCTCGTCCACGCGCGCGAGCTCTACGAGCTGATGATGTCGCCGGAAGCGCCGGACTTCGGCGCGGCATCCGACGGCGACGGCGACCGCAACCTGATCCTCGGGCGCGGCATCTTCGTCACGCCGTCGGATTCGCTGGCGATGTTGGCGGCGAACGCGCATCTGGCGCCGGGCTATCGCGACGGCCTCAAGGGCATCGCGCGCTCGATGCCGACCAGTGGCGCGGCCGACAGGGTGGCGGAAAAGCTCGGCATTCCGCTCTACGAGACGCCGACGGGCTGGAAGTTCTTCGGCAACCTGCTCGATGCCGGGCTCGCCACCATCTGCGGCGAGGAAAGTGCCGGCACCGGCTCCGACCATGTGCGGGAGAAGGACGGGCTGTGGGCCGTCCTGCTGTGGCTCAACATCCTCGCGGCGCGCGGCGAGAGCGTGAAGGAGATCGCCCGGCGGCACTGGGCCGAGTACGGGCGCAACTATTATTCGCGCCACGACTACGAGGGGCTGGATGCGGAGGTCGCCGACGGGCTGATGGCGGCATTGCGCGAAAAGCTGCCGCAACTGCCCGGCACGGGTTTCGCCAGCCTTGCGGTCGAGGCGGCGGACGATTTCTCCTATCACGACCCGGTCGACGGCTCGGTCAGCACCGGGCAGGGCGTGCGCATCCTCTTCGCCGGCGGCTCGCGCATCGTCTTCCGCCTGTCGGGCACCGGCACCACCGGCGCGACGCTGCGTGTCTATCTCGAATGCTACCAGCCGGACCCGGCCAGGCACGGCCTCGACACGCAGGAGGCGCTGGCCGGCCTGATCGACGCGGCCGAGCGCATCGCCGATATCTCGCAGCGCACCGGGCGGACGGCGCCGAGCGTCATCACCTGACCGGCTCGCCGGCTCCCGCCGGAGGGGAGTGATCTACGGCGCGGCGACTTCCGGGCCGGGATGGGCGCAGTCGGCGATGCTGCTCTTGTCGAGCTCGCCGAGGAAGGCTTCACGCGCGGCGGCGAGCTTCGAGCGGAAGCGGCAGCCCGGCGTCAGCCGGCAGGCGCCGCCGTCCGGCCGGAAGCACTCGACCATCGCATGCCGCTGCTCGAGGAACCGCACCACCTCGCCGAGACGGATCGCCCCGGGCGGCCGCGACAGCTTCATGCCGCCGCCCGCGCCGCGCTGGGTGGCGATGTAGCCGCCGCGCGCCAGATCCTGCACCACCTTGGCGAGATGGTTGTAGGGAATGTCCAGCCTGCGGGCGAGATGGGCCGTGGTCGTGGCCGTTTCCGGCGCGTCGGCCAGAAGCATCAGCGTCCGCAATCCGTAGTCGGTGAAGGCGGCAAGGCGCATGGCCTCTCCCTGACCGGCATTTACAATGCCTGTTGGCGCGACTATAAACTGGTAAAGAAAATACCATTTTTAACCGAACCTGTCCATTCACGGGGGCGGCGTCGCGGACGCGGTTCCTTCGGCGACATCATCGACATGGAGCACGAGCATGACTGAGGACAATCCGGCCGCCGCGCTGCGGGGGCGCACCGTCGGCGACATCGCCGCGAGCCTGCCCGGCGCGACCGCGGTCTTCCGCCGGTTCAGGATCGATTTCTGCTGCAACGGCGATCTCGATCTGGCGGCCGCCGCCGCGCGGCGCGGCGTCGATCAGGCGGAACTGGAGCGGGCGCTGGCCGGGATCGCGGTCGAGGCCGCTGAGGCTCCGGCCGCGATGGACAGCGGCGCGCTGATCGAGCACATCCGGACCTGCTATCACGAGGCGCACCGGCGGGCGCTGCCGGAGCTGATCGCGCTGTCGCGCAAGGTCGAGGCGGTGCACCGCGAGCACCCGCGCGTTCCGGCCGGGCTTTCCGAGGCGCTGCGCCGCATGGCCGCGGAGCTGGAGACACATATGCACAAGGAGGAGGCCGAGCTGTTCCCGGCCATGCTGGACAAGGGCGACGGCGCGCTGGGCCGGTCGATCGCCGACCTGCGCGCCGAGCACGACGGGCAGGGCCAGTTCGCCGCGCTCATCGAGACCATGACCGACGGCTTCACGCCGCCCGAAGGCGCGTGCCGCTCGTGGCAGGCGCTCTATGTCGGCACCGAGCAGCTTGTCGAGGACCTGATGGAGCATATCCACCTCGAGAACAACGTGCTCTTCCCGCGCTTCGCGCCCGGTGCGGCGCCCGCCTAAAGCGCGGGGCATTCCCCCTACTGCACCAGCACGGCGCGGCCGCAGGTCGCGCCGTGGACGCGCACGTCCGCCTGCCCGAGCGACAGGCCGAGCAGCCGCAGCAACTCGTTCAGCACCAGGTCGAGGGCAGGGGCCGCGGCACCGACGGTCTGGCCGAGAAGGCCGGTGACGTTGGGCGGCAGGATGAGGAGCGGAATGCCGAGCAGGCCGAGCTCCACCTTCACCTGCAGCGACAGGCTGGAGAAGAGCGACGCGGTCAGCGAGGTCAGAATCGTGCCGGTCGAGACCTGCTTGATCCGGCCGGCCGCGATGTCGCCGGCGGTGAAGGTCAGGTCTTTATAGGCGATGGCCGCGATCTCGGCCTGCGCCTGCCCGGTGACGCTCACCAGCGGCAGCTGGACGAGCCGTGCCGGGGAGCGCGGCGCGGGATTGGCGAAGTTGACGATCCGCTTCGGGTCGACCTCGGCGAGGTAGAGATTGGCGATGCCGGGCCGCGCCGCGATCCTGACCTGGACGCTGTCCGGCCGGCCGGTCGGGCAGGAAATGCTCTTCAGCCGCGCCTCGGCATAGGCGAGCTCGAGATAGAGCGGGATGCGGATGCGCGCGCCGAGAAGGTTGGTCAGGAGCGCGTTGTTCGCGATCTCGGCCACGACCCGCAGCCGCGTCTGCGCGGTGCGCACCACCTCGCCGCCGGAGCCGATGGTGAACCACGGCGACTGCTGCGGCGGTTCGCCGATGGCGAGGTCGACGGAAACGGCGAGCAGGCCCGGTACGGTCGCCTCGAGGTCGAGCGCCACCTGCTTGCCCTTGCCGGCAAGCACCGCGCCCATGGTCAGGAGCTCCATCACGTCGACCTCGGCCCCGACCTGATGGATCTCCGCCCGCGCCACCTGCCGGTCGAGGCCGATCAGCCGGGAGAGCGGAAAGGAGGGCGCCTTGGTGCCGCCCGCCTGCAGGCTGAGCTTGCGTGCCGCCGTCTCGGCCTTCGGGCCGATGCCGTCGATCCGCGCGATGGCGCCGGCGATCTGGCCGACCGTCACCTCGGCGTCGAGGACCTCGCTGTAGCCCGCGGCGGTCAGGTCGAGCTCGACCGCCAGCGCGTCGATGAAGGACAGCAGCGAGACGTCGGCGCCGAGCAGCGCGTTGTAGTCCATCAGCGACAGCGCGACGCTGGAGCCGGTGAGCCCCGAGAGCAGCTTGTTGGCGATGCCGTCCCTGAGCTCCAGCAGCCGCGATCCGACGGAGAAGGCGGCGCTGACGGTCGTGGCCGCGGTGCCCTCGACGACGATCTGCGGCGGCGGGATCAGTGCTGCGCCGAAATGGCGCGAGCCGATGGTCCGGTACGTGACCTTGACGGCGTTGACCCGGCCGGGATTGGCCCCCGAACCCGGCGTGAACCTCTCCTGCGGGACGAGCGCCGGCGAGCCGACATATTCGCCGAGGGCGATGACCGCCTGATCCTCGGTCGAGGCGACGTCGGTGCCGGGGCGCCATGCGATGCGCCGGTCCTCGCGCAGCGTGCCGATGGCGACGGTGTCGATGCCGTTGTCCTGGAAGACGAGGCGCACCGCCTCCTCGGCATTGGCGAGGTTCGCCGCCGCGGTGATCGCCGCGAGGTCGGCGAGCCCCTGCGCACGGCGCTTCTCGAGATAGAGCGAGCCGGTGTCGACCGCGACGGCGGCAAGGACGATGGCGACAGGCATCATGATCGCGCTCATCATCGCGAACTGGCCGCGCCGGTCGCGCCGGAAAGACTGCAGAGCCGGAAGAAGAGGACGCATCAGATGCCTCCCATCCTGATCGTCGCGCGCCGCCGGATCGTCTGGTCGGGCATGGGCAGGGCGTCCCACAGGCTCCAGATCGGCAGCTTGCTGGCGTCGTAGCTGATGGTCACGTCGAACTGGCTCGCATCCGCGGCGCTGTCGCCGACCTCGACGGCGAGCCGCGCCGGATCGATGAAGATGTAGCCTTGGGCATTGTTCTCGATGAAGCGCAGCGCGAGGTCGCGCCGCTCCTGTGCGTCGAGGCCGGCGACGGCGGTGCGCGCCGCGTCCGAGGAAAGCTGCTGCACGGAATGGGCCGCCCCGAAATAGATACCGTAGGCGGTCATGCCGAGGATCAGGAGAAGGTAGAGCGGGGCGAGGATGGCGAACTCCACCGCCGTTGAGCCCGAGATCTCGGCGGCGACGTTGCGGCGGCATGATGTCGGGACCTGTCTGCTCATGCCGGCAATGGAAGCAGAAGGGAATGGCGAAGCTGTAAGCTGTCTACACAACTCCTGATTGTGCCATGATGTGGCCGAACGCGGCATATTGACTCCGGGAGCGCGGAATCCATGATTTTCAGGTGCGCTTGCAGGCCCCGGATGATATCGAGTTGGGATTCCGTGCCGCATCCGGCCTGCCCACTGCCCCTCCGGAGACGAAAATGCGTATGACGCAGCACACCGACTACGCGCTTCGCATGTTGATCTTTCTCGCCAGCCGTCCCGACGGCACATGCACCGTCAGCGACGTGGCCGATGCCTATCGCCTGTCCCGCAACCATCTGCTCAAGGTGGCGCTGCGCCTGCGCCGGCTCGGCGTGATCTCCACCATGCGCGGCCGCTCCGGCGGCATCCGGCTCGCGAGGGAGCCGCACGAGATCAGGCTCGGCGAGCTGGTGCGCTGGACCGAGGAGGATTTCTCGCTGGTCGAGTGCATGCAGGACGGCGGCGGCGCCTGCTCGATCTCGCCGATCTGCCGGCTCAAGGGCATTTTCGGCGAGGCGCTGGAAGCCTATCTCGCCGTGCTCGACCGCTACACGCTGGCGGATGCGACCAACAATCGTCCCGGGCTGCGCGCGCTGCTCGGCCTCAGCGCGGAGGCCGCCTGACGGGAAACCGGCCCCCGCCCGGCCTGCGGCATGGCGCGAATCGTCCGGCTTCCTATATTGGGTGAAAGGAACATCGGAGGAGGGAGCGTATGCTTCGCAGGAAAGGCCGGACGGCGAAGACGGAGGGGAAGGTCTCTTCCCGTTTCCCGGCGCTCCTGCGCGGGCTGAAGCCCGATGTCGCGCTCTCCTTCATGCCCGACGGCGGCGACACGCTGATCGCCTCCTACAACGTGCACAAGGGCATCGGCTTCGACCGGCGTTTCGATCCCGCCCGCACCATTGCCGTCATCCGCGAGATGAATGCCGACGTGGTCGCCCTGCAGGAGGCGAGCGGCCGCTTCGGCGAGCGCGAGAGCCTGCTCGACCTCGACCGGCTTGCGCATGAATGCGACCTCGTCCCCGTACCGGTCAGCGGCCCCGACGGACAGCATGGCTGGCACGGCAACCTGATCCTGTTCCGCGAGGGAACCGTCACCTCCGCGCGGCAGCTTGCGCTGCCGGGCGTGGAGCCGCGCGGCGCGGTGGTCATCGACCTGACGCTGACCGCGGGGCCCTTGCGCATCATCGCCGCCCATCTCGGCCTCCTGCGCAACTCCCGCGCCAAGCAGATCGAGACGCTGCTTTCCGTCGCCGAGGCGCATGACGGCCGGCCGACGCTGCTGATGGGCGACCTGAACGAATGGCGGGTCGGCCGGCGTTCGGCGCTGAGCGGGCTCGCCCCCGACTTCGGCCCGCTCCATGCGACGCTGCCCAGCTTTCCCTCGCGCTTTCCGCTTCTGGCGCTCGACCGGGTGCTGGGCAAGCCGCACGACCTGATCTGCGGCGTCGAGCTCCACGACAGCCCGCTGGCGCGGGTCGCCTCCGACCACCTGCCGATCAAGGCCTCGATCCGGCTCGGCGCGGCGAACGGAGCCTCCGGGGACGACGAGCAGCAGACTGTCGCAGCGTAGGGCAGAACAGGGGAGAGACGCGATGATCACAGGGGCCCAATGCCGTGCCGGCCGCGCACTGGCGGAACTCACCCGCGAGATGCTGGCGAAGCTGTCCAGGGTAGACGCCACGGTGATCGAGCATTTCGAGCGCAAGCTGGACAAGCCGGACGACGGGACGATCAAGGCGATCGCCGACGCGCTGGAAGGGGCGGGCGTGGTCTTCATACCCGAGAACGGCGGCGGCGTGGGCGTGCGGCTGAAGTTCACCGCCTCGGAAGCGAAGCGGATCGCCACGCTGGAGAACGAGGGCGGCGCCGTCGGCCTCGACGACGTGCAGCAATAGCAGCCGCATCGCGCGAAGGGCGGCCGTCAGGGCTCCCGTCCCGCGCGGCAGGCGCCCGGCTGCCGGCAACGCCGGAGCAGGCCGCAGAAATGCGGGCAGCGCCGATATTCGCCTTGATCGCGGGAACCGATCTTCATTAGGGATGGTATCGGACTGCTGCCGAAGGACCCTGCCATGAGCGTCAATGTCGCCCCCATCGGGCTTGCCCGCGATCTTCAGGAGCGCGCCCGTTCCGGCAAGCCGATCCGCATCGGCCTGATCGGCTGCGGCGAGATGGGCACCGACATCGTCACCCGCGTCGCCCACATGCAGGGTATCGAGGTTGGCGCGATCGTCGAGCGCGACCCCGAACGCGCCCTCAAGGCCGCCGAGATCGCCTATGGCGAGGCGGGCCATGCGCGCGAGGCGGATGCCGCCCCGGCGCTCGACGCGGCGATGGAGGCGGGCAGGATCGCCGTCACCGGCGATGCCGGCCTCGTCATCGGCAGCGGCCTGATCGACGTGGTGATCGACGCGACCGGCGTGCCGGCCGTCGGCGCGGAGATCGGCCTCCGGGCAATGGAGAACGGCAAGCATCTGGTGATGATGAACGTCGAGGCGGACGTGACCATCGGCGCCTATCTCAAGAGCGAGGCCGACCGGCTGGGCGTGGTCTATTCGCTCGGCGCGGGTGACGAGCCTTCGGCCTGCATGGAACTGATCGAGTTCGTCTCGGCCATGGGCCACCCCATCGTCGCCGCCGGCAAGGGCAAGAACAACCCGCTGAACGTCGACGCCACCCCGCCCGACTACGAGGAGGAGGCGGCGCGGCGCAACATGAACGTGCGCATGCTGGTCGAGTTCGTCGACGGCTCCAAGACCATGGTCGAGATGGCCGCCATCGCCAATGCCACCGGGCTGGTGCCCGACAGGGCCGGCATGCACGGGCCGGCCGCGACGCTGCCGGAACTGTCGAAGGTGCTGGTGCCGGAACGGGACGGCGGCGTGCTCTCGCGTGTCGGCGTGGTGGATTACACCATCGGCAAGGGCGTGGCGCCCGGTGTGTTCGTCGTCGCCGATATGTCGCATCCGCGCATCTCGGAGCGCATGGAGGACCTGAAGATGGGCAAGGGGCCGTACTTCACCTTCCACCGCCCCTATCACCTGACCTCGCTCGAGGTGCCGCTGACCTGCGCCCGCGTCGTGCTGCACGGCAAGGCCGACATGGTGCCGCTGGCCAAGCCCGTCGCCGACGTCTGCGCCGTCGCCAAGAAGGATCTCGCGCCCGGCGACCGGCTCGACGCCATCGGCGAGTATTGCTACCGCGCCTGGATCATGACGGCCGGGGAGGCGCGCGCCGCGCGCGCCGTTCCCTGCGGCCTGCTGCAGGGCGGGACCGTCACCGCGCCCATCGCGAAGGGCGACCTCATCACCTACGCCAATGCCGCGCCCGCGCCGGGCTCGAAGATCGCCGAGCTGAGGGCGCGGCAGGACCGTCTCGTCTGGGGCTAGGAAGACGGATCGCGACCTGTCATCCAGCGGTCATGTAGGCGATGCAGGGAGAAGCCGGCGGGCCGCGGGCGCGGCGACCGCCGGACAGGGATGCAACGAGGAGGCGCCATGAGGACGATTTTCAACAGGCTTGCGGCCGGCGGTGCGGTGCTGGCGCTGGCGCTCTCGGCCGGCGCGGCCGATGCGGGCACGATCACGCTCTACACCTCGCAGCCGGAAGCCGACGCCACGCGCACCGTCGAGGCCTTCAAAGCGGCCAATCCCGGCGTCGAGGTCGAGATCTTCCGCTCGGGCACCAGCGATCTCCTGACCAAGCTCGCCGCCGAGTTCGCGGCCGGCGCGCCGCAGCCCGACGTGCTGCTGATCGCCGACGCCGTGACCATGGAGCTGCTGAAGAAGGACAACCGGCTGCTCGCCTATCCCGAGGCCGACGTCGAGGGGCTGGCGCAGGATTCCTACGACGCCGAGCGCACCTATTTCGGCTCGAAGCTCATCACCACGGGCATCGCCTACAACACCGCCGCGGCCGAGAAGCCCGAGAGCTGGGCCGATCTCGTCAAGCCCGAATACAAGGACGGCGTGGTGATGCCGAGCCCGCTCTATTCGGGCGCGGCCGCCTACATGATGTCGGGCGTGGCGCTCGATCCGTCGCTGGGCTGGGACTTCTACACCGGGCTCAAGGCCAACGACGCCATTACCGTGCGCGGCAACGGCGCGGTGCTGAAGGCGGTGGCCGGCGGCGAGAAGCCCTACGGCATCCTCGTCGACTTCATGGCGCTCAACGCCAAGGCGCAGGGCTCGCCGGTCGAGTTCGTGTTCCCGTCCGAGGGCGTGACCGCTGTGACCGAGCCGGTCGCCATCCTCTCCACGGCGAAGAACGTCGAGGACGGCAAGCGCTTCGTCGACTTCATCCTGTCGGATGAGGGCCAGAAGCTCGCGCGCGACATGGGCTACCTGCCGGCGAAGGCAAGCGCCGGCCGGCCCGACTGGCTGCCGGAGGGCGTCGAGGTGAAGCTCCTACCCGTCGACATCGAGGCCGTCGTCGAGCGCATCGAGGCCGACAAGGCCAAGTTCGCCGAGCTGTTCGGCGGCTGAGACCCGGGCACGGCATGACGGGGACGCATTGGTCGTGCAGGCGGGGCTGAGACGGGGCCGGGGCCAGGAGATGGCCCTGGCGACGGCGGTGGCCGTGGCCATCGCCGTGTTCTCGCTCCTGCCGATGCTGCGGCTGCTGCGCGAGACCGTCGCCCCGGCGGGTGCGCTTTCGCTCGACATCGTCGGGGCGGGGCTGATGAGCCGCGCGACGTGGGTCGCGACCGTCAACTCGCTGGTGGTGGGCATCGGCGGCACGGTGCTCGCGGTCGCGCTCGGCACGCTGGTAGCGCTGGTCGTGACGCTGACCGACATGCGCGGGCGCAGCCCCTTCATCCTGTTCTTCGTCATGCCGCTGATGATCGCGCCGCAGGTGACGGCGCTCGCTTGGCTGCAGCTGTTCGGGCCGGCGAGCCCGTTCCTCAAGCTGATCGGGCTCGCGCCGCCGCTCGGCAGCCGCAACCCGCTCTATTCGCCGGGCGGCATCGTGCTGCTGCTGGGCATCCAGTATGCGCCGCTGGTGTTCCTCCTGGTCCGGGCCGGGCTGCGCCGGCTGCCGCGCGAGCTGGTCGAGGC
>JACZJD010000779.1 GCA_014860725.1 Aquamicrobium sp. | reverse complement strand
GCCGCAACCTGGTCGGTGGTGAGCGCCGCAACCTGCTTGGCATTCAGCATGCCGATCTGGTCGGACGTCAGCGCGCCGACCTGATCGGTCGTCAGCTGGCCGAGCTGCTTGGCGGTCAGGGCCGCGATCTGGTCGCTGCCGAGCGCCGCGATCTGATCGCTGGTAAGCGCGCCGAGCTGGTCGGACGTCAGCGCGGCGACCTGCTTGGCGTCGAGCGCCCCGAGCTGGTCGGAGGACAGCGCCGCGATGAAGTCGGTCGACAGCGCCGACACCACCTTGGCGCTGATCGCCGCGATCTCGTCGGTGCTGAAGGTCGCGACCTCGTCCGACGTCATGGTGGAGAGAGCCGCGCCGCTCAGCGCCGCGATCTGCGTCGCGTTCAGCGCCTCGACCTGCTCGGAACCGAGCGCAGCGATCTGGTCGGTGCTCAGCGCGGAGACATGCTTGGCCGAAAGCCCGGCGATATGGGAGGAGGTGAGGACGGCGAGCTGCGTCGCGTTCAGGCCGACGATCGAGCCGATCGACACGGCCGCGATCTGGTCGGAGCTGAAGGCGGTGAGGTCTTCCGTCTCGAATGCGGCGATCTGGGACGAGCTGAGCGCCTTGATCTGGGCGCTGCTGAGCGCGGCGACGTCGTCGGAGGTGAAGTTGGCGATGGCGGTGGTGGAAAGCGACCGGATCTGATTGATCGTCAGCGAAGATACTATTGAGGTCATGAACGCGCCCCCTGGAGCTACTGGCACAAACGCAACATCCCCGCCGTCGACCGCGCGCGAAGGCTAACCCCAGCCTCCATCGCAGCGACCCGCCGCATTTCTGCGCCTGCCGGCAGAGTTGCCCGTCAGTCGGCGACCAGAACAGGCGACGACCACCCGGACGAAAACGATGTCACACGGAACATGGCTCGAACGATCCAGCGCATAGGAAGTGCATCATGCTGTCGGACCCGCGATGCGACCCCGATCCCTACGCCATGGTCTTGAACGTTCTTGACTGACAACGCGCTTCGCCGATGTGTCGGCCGGAGTACCGGGAAGCGTGTCCTTTCGTAGAATGCCCGCAACCAAGACCAAATCTATGCCACAGCCTTTAAATTTGAATTAATGGCTTCGGCGGGTTTTGCAGCCCGCACGCCACGCTTCGTTCACCCGCTGGCCGGACGCGCCGGCTGCGCGGCGCTTCGGGAGGGCCGGCGTCAGTCGTCGGCGTGGTCCTCGGCGACGTGGACCGCCATGTCCATCAGCATGTCGCTGACATGGCTGTCGGCAAGGGCGTAGAACACCTGCTTCGACCGCCGCTCGCCCCTGACCAGCCGCGCGCCGCGCAGCAGCCGAAGATGATGGCTGACGAGCGACGGCGACAGGTCGAGCCCCTCGGCGATGCTGCCGACCGGCTGCGGTCCGGACAGGCAGTAGAGCAGGATCCTGAGACGCGTCGGGTCGCCGAGCAGGCGGAACGTCTCGGCGAGGATTGCCGTCTCGTGCGGCGTCAGCGCCGGCGCCGCCATCACCGCGCCTCCTTCCCTGCCGCGGCATGGCCATGATCGTGGTCGTGCCCATGGTCGTGATCGTGCCGATGGCCGTCGCCGCCGGCCTGTTGCGACAGGCTGCACGCGCCGCCCGCCTCCTCCGCCCAGTCGATGGCGACCGTGGCGTGGCCGATCTCGAAGCGCGCCATCAGCTCGCGCTCGACCGCCTGCACCACGGCGCGCGGATCGGCGCCCGCCACCGGCCGGACGTGCAGCGTGGCGAGCGCGCGGCCGGAGGTGATGAGCCAGACATGGACGTGGCTCACCGCGGCGACGCCCTCGACGTTCTCGACCAGATGCCGGGCGATGGCGTCCGGGGTGGCGTTGTCCGGCGCGCCTTCGAGCAGGATGTGCAGCGAACGCGCCAGGAGCTTCCAGGCGCTGCGCAGGATCAGCACGGAGACCAGCACCGACAGGATGGGGTCGATCGGCGTCCAGCCGGTGAAGCGGATGACCAGCGCGGCGGCGATGGCGCCGACCGAGCCGAGGAGGTCGCCCAGCACATGCAGCGCCGCGCCCTTGATGTTGACGTGCTCGGTGTCGCCGCGCGTCAGGAACCACAGCACGAAGACGTTGACCAGAAGGCCGACGACCGCCACCGCGAGCATCGGTCCCGACAGGATCTCGATCGGCCGCAGGAAGCGCTGGACCGCCTCGTAGACGATCCAGACGACGATGGCGAACAGCGTCACCGCGTTGATGAAGCCGGCGACCACCTCGAAGCGGGCGTAGCCGAAGGTGCGCCGGGCATCGGCCGCGCGCCGCCCGAAGCGGAACGCGGCATAGGCGAGCGCGAGCGCCGCCGCATCGGTGAGCATGTGGCCGGCATCGGCCAGAAGCGCGAGCGAGCCCGACAGGATGCTGCCTACCGCCTCGACGATCATGAACGAGAAGATGACGAAGAACGCGACCAGCACCTTGCGCTCGTTGTCGCCGGTCACGGCGGGCGCATGGGAGTGATCGTGATCGTGATGGACGTCGTGGGCATGAGACATGACAGGCTCGCAACGGTATGAATGACAACATCTGAATATATGTTCATATGTTATCAGTCAACCGTGCAGGACGCGCCGATGGACAGGGGGAACGAAATGTCGCGGGCGGGCCCGCCAATCGCCCGCTCGCCACGCGCTCCTGCGGCCCCCTCCGCTCACCGTCCGACCCCCGCCGCGGCGCACCGGGTCATTGCGGTTGTTGCGCATTCGTATTATGATACATTTTTAATATATCTTTTTGACCCGAAAGGCGGCAAGCATGATCCGCAAACGCCCGATCCGCGACACACGCCCCACGCCGGCTCCAACCGTGCCGGCGGCGAGCCCCGACGATCTCGCTTGGGACGAAGTCACCGAAGCCTCCTGGGAGTCATTTCCAGCCAGCGATCCGCCGGCATGGGTCGGCCGAGGCCCGTTGCGGCCGCGCCCTCAAGTCGCCGTACGGTGACGTCGGCGGAAGCCGTTTGAAATAGATATATCTTCAATATTTCTATTATCCGCCGCAATTCAGCGCGCCTCGGTTGCGCGCGGGCGCCTGCCGCACCTATGATGGCCGCCGGCCGACCGAACGAGGACCCCTGCCATGCCCTTCAACGAACGCTCGAAGCACATCACGCAGGGCGTCGCCCGCTCGCCGAACCGGGCCATGTATTACGCGCTCGGCTACGAGAAGGCCGATTTCGACAAGCCGATGATCGGCATCGCCAACGGCCATTCCACCATCACCCCGTGCAATGCCGGCCTGCAGCCCTTGGCCGATGCCGCCGCAGCCGCGATCAGGGAAGCGGGCGCCAACCCGCAGATGTTCGGCACGCCGACCATCTCCGACGGCATGTCGATGGGCACCGAGGGTATGAAATACTCGCTCGTCTCACGCGAGGTCATCGCCGACTGCGTCGAGACCTCGGTGCAGGGCCAGTGGATGGACGGGGTGCTGGTGCTGGGCGGCTGCGACAAGAACATGCCGGGCGGCATGATCGGCATCCTGCGCGCCAACGCGCCCGCGATCTACGTCTATGGCGGCACCATCCGGCCCGGCCGCTGGAAGGATCAGGACCTGTCCATCGTCTCGGCCTTCGAGGCGGTCGGCGCCTTCATGGCCGGCGAGATGAGCGAGGAGGATTTCGAGGGCATCGAGCGCAATGCCTGCCCCACCACCGGCTCGTGCGGCGGCATGTATACCGCCAACACCATGAGCTCGTCCTTCGAGGCGCTCGGCATGTCGCTGCTCTATTCCTCGACGATGGCCAGTCCCGACCGGGAGAAGATCGACAGCGCCGCCGAATCCGGCCGTGTGCTGGTCGAGGCGGTGAAGAGGAACATCACCCCGCGCGACATCATCACCCGCCGGTCGATCGAGAACGCCGTGGCGCTCATCATGGCGCTGGGCGGCTCGACCAATGCCGTGCTGCACTACCTCGCCATCGCCAACGCCGCCGAGATCGAGTGGACGCTCGACGATTTCGAGCGCGTGCGCCGCAAGGTGCCGGTGCTGTGCGACCTGAAGCCGTCCGGCAAGTATATGGCGGTTGACCTGCATGCGGCCGGCGGCGTGCCGCAGGTGCTGAAGATCCTGCTCGGGGCCGGGCTGATCCACGGCGACTGCCTGACGATCACCGGCCGCACGCTCGCCGAGGAGCTGGCGCACGTGCCGGACGCGCCGCGCGCCGATCAGGACGTCATCATGCCGATGGACAGGGCGCTCTATCGCGAGGGGCACCTTGCGATCCTCAAGGGCAACCTCGCCGAGGACGGCGCCGTCGCCAAGATCACCGGGCTGAAGAGCCCGCAGATTTCCGGCCCCGCCCGCGTCTTCGACGACGAGCAGTCGGCCATGGACGCCATCCTTTCCGACCGCATCCGGCCGGGCGACGTGGTGGTGCTGCGCTATCTCGGCCCCAAGGGCGGGCCGGGCATGCCGGAGATGCTGGCGCCCACCTCCGCCATCATCGGCCGGGGCCTCGGCGAAAGCGTCGGGCTGATCACCGACGGCCGGTTTTCCGGCGGCACGTGGGGGCTGGTGGTCGGCCATGTCGCGCCCGAGGCCTATGTCGGCGGCTTGATCGCGCTGGTCGAGGAAGGTGACACCATCACCATCGACGCCCACAGGCTGCTTCTCCAGCTCGAGGTGGACGAGGCCGAGCTCGCCCGCCGCCGCGCCGCCTGGAAGCAGCCGGAGCCGCGCTACAGGCGCGGCGTACTTGCCAAGTTCTCCGCCCTCGCCCGCCCCGCCAACGAAGGCGCGCTGACCGGCTAGAGCAGTTCAGGAAAAGTGCGAAGCGATTTTCCGCCCGGAACTGCGGAAAAGCAAAGGGATGGATCGACCTCCCGCGCAAATTTCCCGAAAATTTTTTGCCGGCGCGCGGCGGCATGATCCGTTCGCGGTTCCGGCATTGCCGGCAACAATCGGAAATCGGCGGCGACGGCCCAAGCAACGAAACGCAAGATGACAGCAAAGGCGCGCCCGCGGCCGCCTTTCGCGACGCGTCCGGCCGCTGGTCCCCCCGTAGACAAGCGCTATTTCTTGCCCTTAGCTGAATGAAAGCTTGGTCAGGGAGGACGCGCAGATGGCCGAAGCAGGAAGGCTCAGCCTGCATGTGCCGGAGCCCGAGGTACGCCCGGGCGACACACCCGATTTCTCCAACGTGAAGATTCCGCGTGCCGGCACGGTCGAGCGCCCTCCGGTCGATGTCGACCCGCGCGAGATTCGCGACCTCGCCTATTCCATCATCCGCGTGCTCAACCGCGACGGCGAGGCGGTCGGCCCGTGGGCCGGCACGCTGACCGACGAGGAGCTGCTGGAGGGCCTGCGCCACATGATGACGCTGCGCACCTTCGACGCGCGCATGCTGATGGCGCAGCGGCAGGGCAAGACCTCGTTCTACATGCAGCACATGGGCGAGGAGGCGGTCAGCTGCGCCTTCCGCAAGGCGCTGTCGCCCGGCGACATGAACTTCCCGACCTATCGTCAGGCCGGCCTGCTCATCGCGGGCGGCTATCCGATGGTCGACATGATGAACCAGATCTTCTCCAACGAGGCCGATCCGATCCGGGGCCGCCAGCTTCCAGTGATGTATTCCTCGAAGGAGCACGGCTTCTTCTCGATCTCCGGCAATCTCGGTACCCAGTTCATCCAGGCCGTGGGCTGGGCGATGGCATCCGCCATCAAGCAGGACACGAAGATCGCCGCCGGCTGGATCGGCGACGGCTCGACCGCCGAGAGCGACTTCCACGCCGCCCTCGTCTTCGCCTCGACCTACCGTGCGCCGGTCGTGCTCAACATCGTCAACAACCAGTGGGCGATCTCGACCTTTCAAGGGATAGCCCGCGGCGGCTCCGGCACCTTCGCCGCGCGCGGCCTCGGCTTCGGCCTGCCGGCGCTGCGCGTCGACGGCAACGACTATCTCGCCGTCCATGCGGTGGCCAAATGGGCGGTGGAGCGGGCGCGGCGGAATCTGGGGCCGACGCTCGTCGAATACGTCACCTACCGCGTCGGCGCGCACTCGACCTCGGACGACCCGTCCGCCTACCGGCCCAAGACAGAGTCCGACGCCTGGCCGCTCGGCGACCCGGTGATCCGCCTGAAGAACCACCTGATCGTCAGGGGCGTGTGGTCGGAGGAACGCCACAGGCAGGCGGAAGCCGAAATCCTCGACACGGTGATCGCCGCGCAGAAGGAGGCCGAGAAGCACGGCACGCTGCACTCCGGCGGCAAGCCCTCGGTGCGCGACATGTTCGAGGGCGTCTACGAGACCATGCCGCCGCACCTGCGGCGCCAGCGCCAGAAGGCGGGGGTGTAGGCCATGCCGCGCATGACCATGATCGAGGCGATCCGCTCGGCCATCGACGTGTCGATGGGGCGCGACGACAACGTCGTCGTCTTCGGCGAGGATGTCGGCTATTTCGGCGGCGTCTTCCGCTGCACCGCCGGCCTGCAGCAGAAGTACGGCAAGAGCCGCTGCTTCGACGCGCCGATCTCGGAGCTCGGCATCGTCGGCACGGCCATCGGCATGGCCGCCTACGGCCTTCGCCCCTGCGTCGAGGTGCAGTTCGCCGACTATGTCTATCCGGCTTACGACCAGATCGTGTCGGAGGCGGCGCGGCTGCGCTACCGCTCCAACGGCCAGTTCACCTGCCCGATCGTCATCCGCATGCCGACCGGCGGCGGCATCTTCGGCGGCCAGACCCACAGCCAGAGCCCGGAGGCGCTGTTCACCCACGTGTCCGGCCTCAAGGTGGTGGTGCCGTCCAGCCCCTACGACGCCAAGGGCCTGCTGATCTCGGCGATCGAGGACCCCGACCCGGTGATCTTCCTCGAGCCGAAGCGGCTCTATAACGGCCCGTTCGACGGCCATCACGACCGGCCGGTGACGGCGTGGTCGAAGCATCCGATGTCGGAGACGCCGGAGGGCCACTACACCGTGCCGCTCGGCAAGGCCGAGGTGCGGCGGCAGGGCAAGGCCGTCACCGTGCTCGCCTACGGCACCATGGTCTATGTCGCCAAGGCCGCGGCCGAGGACACCGGCATCGACGCCGAGGTCATCGACCTGAGGACGCTGCTGCCGCTCGACCTCAACACCATCGTCGCCTCGGTGAAGAAGACCGGCCGCTGCGTGGTCGTGCACGAGGCGACGCTGACCTCCGGCTTCGGCGCCGAGCTGGCCGCACTGGTGCAGGAGCACTGCTTCTACCACCTCGAAGCGCCGGTGATCCGCGTCACGGGCTGGGACACGCCCTATCCGCACGCGCAGGAGTGGGACTACTTC
>JACZJD010000117.1 GCA_014860725.1 Aquamicrobium sp. | reverse complement strand
GTCCTCGACCTCGCGCACGGAGATGTTCTGCCCGCCGCGGACGATGATCTCCTTCAGCCTGCCGGTGATGCGCAGCGACCCGTCCGGCAGCATCCGCGCCAGATCGCCGGAGCGATACCAGCCGTCGGGATCGAGATCGCGGGCCGTCAGCTCCGGCTCGCCGAGATAGCCGAGGAAGGTGTTCGGCCCGCGCGACCATTCCTCGCCCGTCTCGCCTACGGCCATGTCGCGGCCGCCCTCGCCGACGATCCTGACCTCGATGCCGGGGAAGGGCCGGCCGTCGGTGGTCCAGGCGTTCTCGACCGGGTCCTGCGGCAGCACCATGGTGTGCGGCGGGCTTTCGGTGGAGCCGTAGATCGACAGCACCCGGAGGCCGAGATCCGTCGCCCGCCGTGCCAGCGCCTCGGGGATCGGCGCGCCGCCGCACAGGAAGTAGCGCAGGTCGGGAAGGCGCATGCCGCCGGCTTCGAGCGCGGCCGAGATGTCGCCGAGGAACGGGGTGGCGCCCATGGTCCAGGTCGCGCGGTGGGCGGCCATCTGGCGCGACGCGGCCGCACCCTCGAAGATGTCGAGCAGCGACAGCGTGCCGCCGGTGGTCAGCGTCATGACGAAGCCGTGCATGAAGCCGGTGGTGTGCGAGATCGGCGAGGCCATGAAGGCGACGTCCGCCTCGCCGACGTCGAGTGCCGCGCCGAGCGCCCGCTCGCCGAAGAGGACGGTGTTGTGGGTGTGGACCGCGCCCTTGGCGCGCGATTCCGTGCCCGAGGTGAAGAGCACGGCGGCAGGATCGTCGGCTGCGGACGGCCGGTTCGGCTGGGACGAGGCGCTGGCCGGCGTGCCGCCCATGACGAGGACGGCGCGCCCCTGAAGACGCTGCGGCTCCATGTCGTCGAGCACGGCCTGGAAATCCGTGCTGCGGAAACGGTCGGGCACGATCAGCGCGCGGCTGTCGCATCTGGTCAGGACATGGGCGAGGTCCGCCCGGCCGTAGGTGACGGGAACCGGATTGACCACCGCGCCCAGACGCAGGATCGCGACGAAGGCGACGACGGTGTCGCACCAGTTGGGCAGGCAGACGGTGACGATGTCGCCCGCGCCGACGCCGCGCGCGGCCAGAAACCCGGCGACACGCGCCGACCGCTGCGCCAGTCCGGCATAGGAAAGCGCGCTGCCCGACGCATCGCGCACCGCCGTCTTTTCCGGGTTGCGGGCGACGGCGGCGGCGATCAGCGCGGGAATGGTCTCGTCGCGCCAGTATCCCTGGCGCCGGTAGAGCGCGCCGCGCGCCGGGTCGGGCGAGGGGAAGCGCATCATTCGCCCCCGGATCGCGGCCGGCCGGCGATATGGGCGTGGACCGAGCCGAGAAGGCCGCCGTCGGCGAGCACGTTCTGGCCGGTGATGTAGCCGGCGTCCGGCGACAGCATGAATTCGACCAGCCCGGCAAGGTCGCGCGCCGGATCGCCGATGCGGTGCATCGGGATCAATGCCTCGCGCGCCGCCTTCTTCTCTGGGTCGGCATAGATCGGGGCGGTCATGGCGCTGTGGAACAGGCCGGGCGAGACGCAGTTGGCGCGCACGCCGCTTGCCGCCCATTCGAGGGCGAGCGTGCGCACGAGCATGATGAGCGCCGCCTTCGAGGCGCTGTAGGCGCCGACGCCGGGATAGGACTCGATGCCGGACATCGAGGCGACGGCGACGAAGGCGCCTCGGGAAGCGGCCAGATGCGGGTAGGCGGCGCGGGCGAGAAGCCAGCCGCTGCGAACGTTGACGGAAAAGACGCGGTCCCATGCCTCTTCCGCGTAGTCCGAAAGGTTGCCGGGAATGGCGATGCCGGCATTGGAGACGACGCCGTCGAGGCCGCCGAGCGCGGCGACCGCCTCGGCCACGAGCCGCGGCGGCGCGGCAGGGTCGGCAAGATCGCCGGTCAGCGCCGTCAC
>JACZJD010000778.1 GCA_014860725.1 Aquamicrobium sp. | reverse complement strand
TTGGTGTTCATGTCGTCGGCCGGATCGACGATGACGACGCGCCAGCTCCCGTCATGCGAGGTCATCGACAGGAAACGGCCGATGCGCCGGATCTCGTCCACCGTCACGGCCGACTTGAATGCCTTGGTCTTCTCGTTCAGCGGCCGCGTCAGGTGCAGGACGGAAGGATGCGCGCCCTGCGCGATCTGCCGGAACAGCGCCGATGCCGGATCGCGCGGCGACAGCGCCGGCGGCGCGTCCTGCGGCACGGGATGGGCGAGAAGATGCTCGGCGAGATGGAAGGCGAAGGTCGCCTTGCCGATGCCGGCAGGCCCGCACAGCAGCAGCGCATGGTGCAGCCGGCCCGACCGGTAGGCGGCGGCCACATGCGCGGCGGCCTCCTCATGGCCGAGAAGCAGCGGGTTCTCCGCCGGCTCGGCGATCTCGGGAATGGTGTCGAACTGCTCGGGCGCGAGACGGACGAAGCTCATGCGGCCCCCGCCCGCCTTCCGCCCGACTGTCTTCCGCCCGACTGCCTTTCGCCCGCCTGCTCTCCCCGGCCGAGGCGCCGCTCGATCAGCGCGTGCACGGCCTTGACGATGGCGGTCGCCACCTTCGCCGGCGCACGCGAGGCGTCGACGACGACGCAGCGCTGCGGCTCGGCACGGGCGATCTCGAGGAACGCCTCGCGCCGCCGGCGGTGAACCTCCAGCGTCTCCTTCTCGAAGCGGTCGGCGACCTCGCTGCCCCGGCGGCGGGCCGCGCGGCGCAGCCCCTCCTCCGGGTCGAGGTCGAGGATGAGGGTCAGGTCCGGCAC
The DNA here is from genome assembly GCA_014860725.1 of Aquamicrobium sp. The sequence continues at coordinate 2,967 of JACZJD010000778.1, read as the reverse complement.
CATGCCCGCGACCGTCACCTTCTCCAGCGTACCAATGAAGGCGGGGTCGAGGTCTCCCGTCACGCCCTGATAGACGCGGCTCGAATCCATGAAGCGGTCGCACAGCACGATGGCGCCGCGCTCCACGGCGGGACGGATGACCTGATCGACATGGTCGGCCCGCGCCGCCGCGAACAGGATCGCCTCCATCGCCGGGCCGAACGGCTCCGCCGCGCCCGACAGGATGACGTGGCGCAGCGCCTCCGCGCCGGGCGAGCCGCCGGGCTCGCGCGTGACCACGACCTCGTGCCCCATGGCGCGCAGGCTCTCGGCGAGCCGGGCGATCTGGGTCGACTTGCCGGCCCCTTCCCCGCCTTCGAATGTGATGAAGATGCCGCGCGCCACGCCAGTCTTCCCGAGAGCCTGATTCCGATGGACCTTACGCTCTCACATAGTCGAGGCGCGGCCGAATTGCCACGGCCGGGCCTCCGGCCGTCAGCGCAGCCAGCCGATCAGCAGTTCCTCGACCGCGTCGAACGCGCGCTGATGGATCTTGCCCTGCCCGACGCTCTCGGCCGCATAGAGCGGCGTTTCCTGGCTCATCATGTCGCCGATCCACACTTTCAGCGAGCCGATCGGCTTGCCCTCCTCCACCGGCGCGACCACCGGCCCCTCATAGACGATGCGGGCAATCAGCCGGTCGCGGTTGGTAATCGGCACGAAGATGGCGACCGGTCCGTCGGCGCGCAGCGCCACGCCCGACTTCGCACCGCCATAGGTCTTGGCCTCGCCGACCACCTCGCCGGCCGCGAACAGCTCGATGCGGTCGAAGGCGCGCATGCCCCATTCGATCATCCGCCGCGCCTCTTCGGCGCGCTGGTTCTCGCTCTCCATGCCGCTCATCGCCACGAAGACGCGCCGGCCGTCGCGCTCGGCCGAGCCGGCGATGGCGTAGCCCGACGCCTCGGTGTAGCCGGTCTTCAGCCCGTCCGCGCCGATGTTCATGCCCAGAAGCGGGTTACGGTTGCGCTGGAGGATCTTGTTCCAGGTGAACTCGGGCTGCGAATAGTATCTGTAGAACTCGGGATATTCGCGCCAGATATGCGTCGCGAGCTGCACGAGCTCGCGCGCCGTGACAAACTGCCCTTCGGCCGGCAGCCCGGTCGAGTTGCGGAACACGGACCGGGTCAGGCCCAGCTCGCGCGCCCGCTCGTTCATGAGCTGGGCGAAATTCTCCTCCGACCCCGCCATGCCCTCGGCAAGGATGATGCAGCCGTCGTTTGCGGACTGGACGATGACGCCCTGGATCAGGTCCTCGACCCGGATGGACGAGCCGAGCGCGGCGAACATGGTCGAGGTCCTCGACGGCGCGCCGCCGGTGCGCCAGGCATATTCCGAGACGTGGAACTCGTCGTCGAGCGTGAGCCGGCCGGTCTTGATGGCGTTGAACACCACCTCCATGGTCATCAGCTTGGCGAGCGAGGCCGGCGGGAACGCCGCGTCCGGGTCCTTCGAGAACAGGACGGTGCCCGTCTCGGCGTCGATCATGAACGCCTGCTTGGCCCTGGTCTCGAACAGTGCCGTCTGCGCGCCCGCCGCCCCGGCAAGCACGAACAGGGCGAGACATGCGCCGAGCGCCCCACGCAGACCCGAAAGAAAGCCCATTGTCGCGACAACCCCGGTCATGTGCCTGCCCTTGCGTCCGCAGGGTAGCAGCGCCGCGGCAGCCCCTTCAACCCCGGGAACGGGTGCGGGCGCTATTCGCGCACAGGCATCGCCTCGGCGGCGCCGGCCGCCCACGCCGCCTTCAGCATGTCGTCGAGGCCGAGCCTGCCGTCGGGGTGAAGGCTGAGCGCGTAGCCGTCGCCGCGCCAGTCAGTCTCGATCTCGGCGCGCCCGGCCGCGCGCAGCGCCGCCGCAATCGCCTCGGCCGACTGCTGGTCGGCATAGGTTCCGACCGCCACATAGCCGGGCGAGGACGGCGCGGCTGCGATCACATAGCGCTGGTTCAGCGCCGCGACCAGCGCGTCGGAGGCCGGCGAATTGGCCGCGACCTCGCTTGCGGTCCGCGCCGCCTGCTCCACGCGCTCGTCGGCATAGGACAGCGCCAGCCGCGACGGAAGGCCGAGCCTCTGCGCAAGCCCCACGCCCGGCCGCTCCGGCGCGATCGGCCCGAAATCCGGCAGCACCGGATCGACGCCGGCGACGAAGGCCGCTGCGGATACGGGCGCCCGCGGCTGGATCGGGAACGGAACCGCCGCGCCGCTGACGGGCTGCGTCGGCGTCGGGCCGTTCATGGCGACCATCACGCCGGACGGCAGGCCGTCCGAGGGATCGGGAGCGCCCATCCCCTTGCCCGGACGATAGGACGCCATCAGGAACTCGTCGTCGCGGCCGTGGAGCGGCGCGCGCCCGAGATACTCGACCTCGACCTTGGCGACGCCGCTATGGGTATAGTCGAGCATCTCGGCCGCCCGCCGCGACAGGTCGATGACGCGGCCATGCGCGAACGGGCCGCGGTCGTTGACGCGCACAATGACCGAAGCGCCGTTCCTGGTGTTGGTGACGCGCGCGTAGCTCGGCAGCGGCATCGTCGGATGCGCCGCCGTCAGGTGCGTCATGTCGTAGATCTCGCCATTGGCGGTCAGCCGGCCGTGGAAGGCGTCGCCGTACCATGAAGCCACGCCGGTCTTGCGGTAGCCCGGCTCCTCCTTGGGGTGATACCACTTGCCCTTGACCTTGTAGGGCTGGCCGAGCTGGTCGCGGCCGCCGCCGCGCGGCAGGCGGGTGCGCTGGTTGGTCACGCGCGGGCTCGCCTTCACGCCGTATTCGCGCTCGGAGAAATATTCCTTGCTGCGGGTCTTGCCCGCGACCTTGGGCGACGGCGTCGAACAGGCGGCGAGCGCCACGGCGGAAATCGTCAGGATAAGCAGGCCGGACCCGCGGCCGATCAGCCTTGAAGGCGCAATGCTCATGCGTCCCTGTCCC
>JACZJD010000777.1 GCA_014860725.1 Aquamicrobium sp. | reverse complement strand
AGCTGAAACTGTCCCAGGCGACGCGGCGCAGTGCGGCCACCGCCGCGGCGGGCCGGCCCTCGACACCGTAGGCGGCGCCGACCAGGGTTTGGGCGCGGGCGTTGATGTAGAGGACGTCAGTGCTGCCGACCGCGGTTCCGTCGGGCAGGATGGCGCGCGAGGCGAGCGTGATCGCCCGCGCGGTGTCGTAGGCGTTGAGGGCTTCCTGGGCCTGGTCGAGCAGCTTGATGGCCAGTTCGGCGACGGGTGCATTCGCCACCTTCGGATCTTCGCCGGCGAGCCGCTCGTCCCAGGCAGCGGCCTCGTCTTCCAGCGCCCTGCGGTTGTCGGGCCCGAAACGCTCGCCCATCCACAGCGCCGTGATGCGCACGGTCTCGATGGCCTCCGCATAACGGCCGAGGTCGGCCAGCGCATAGGCGCGCGACACGAGGAGCATGTTCTTCACGTCGGCGTCGGGCTCCGGCGCACTGAGGGCGAGCGCCAGCCCTTCGTCGGTCAGTTGCAGGGCGAAGGACGGGTTCCCGTCGAAGCGCGCCGTATCCGCATACATGGCGTAGAGGACGGCGTAGACCGGGTCGAGGCTGCCGCCATGGGCCGCCTCGCGCAGCGCCTTGCTCAAGACGGCGCGTGCGTCGGCATAGCGCTCGTTGTTGTTGTAGGCCTGCATGGCGTCCTGCATGGCCTCGTACGGGTCGACATGGCCAGCCGCGGCCGGAAACGCGGCGAAGAAGAGCAAGACGGCGGCGAACGGACGCAGCAGTCGCATCAGTAGCCGCCCTCCCCCACCACGACGAACGGCGCCCAGGCCGACGGATGGACGAGCGACGGATCCTTCGCATCGTCGACGAGCGACAGCATGGCGAGCCGCAGGGCTTCCGAACGGCGCTGCCGTTCGCCGGACGCCAGCGCCCCGACGGCGCGCGTCGTCAGGTAGGCGGCCGCGTCGTCGCGCACCGGCCAGTGCGAGGCGAGGATGGCGCGGGCGCCCGCATAAAGGAAGGCACGCGCCAGGCCCGACAGGCCCTCGCCGTCGGCGCGGCCGTCGCCGCCCGCCGTGTTGCAGGCCGACAGGATCACCCAATCGGCGGAGAGCCGCAGCTCCGACACTTCAGATGCCGTCAGCAGACCGTCGTCGTCAGTGGTCGCGGTCTCGGGCGGCGAGAAGGCGAGCGCCGGCTCGGCCAGGCCCTGGAGATCGCCGGACAGGAGGCCGTGCGTGGCGAAGGCAAGGATGCGCACGCCTTCGAGGTCCGCCTTGCGGACGGCGCTCTCGGTCGCGTGCGGCCCGAGGAAGAGGGCGTCGTCGCCAGCGCCCAGCTCGGCCGCCAGCTGGCGGAGCTCCGGCCCTGTCTGCGGCAACGCCGGCAGGTTGCGCACCGCCTCGAGATTGGCGAGCGCACCGCGGAAGAACGAGGTCGGCGTCGCCGCGACGGCGATAGCCTCGGCCTGCCTGCCGTCGAAGTCTGGGGCGCCGAAGCCGACGAAAGGCCGCTCCGTCGTCGCCGGAGCGGCAGGCGGGAAACGGCGGATGACCGCGAGACTGCTTACCGAGGGCAGCGTCGTCATGGCGAACCGGCGGATCATCCATGCCGTCTCGCGCATCGCGGCGGGATCGGTGTCGTCGCCCCTAGGAGGCTCGGTGACCATCACGGCGAAGGGCAGGCCGGAGAGTGGCCCGTCGGCGACGGTGAAGACATGGCGCTTGCCGGCAAGCACATGCGCGACCGGGGCGACGAGCTCGCTGTAGAGGAGATGGGCGCGAATCCGGTCGAAGGGAGCGACGCGCGGCGTCTCGTCCTTGCCGCCGATCGGCGCGGCGCCGCGGCCGAGGGCGGTATTGGGATCGAGCTGGAGGCGGAGCTGCGCGACATCGTCGGCCAGTGTCGCCGCGCCATAGACGGCCTGGCTCCAGTCGACCGCGTCCTTCGCGATCGCCATCGTGTGGACGTTGTACCTGCCGGCGAAGACGACGAGCAACGCCTCGTCGTCCTCGAGCAGGGCTTGCACCTCGGCGATCTTCAGCGGCGCCGGGTTGGCGAGCTCGCTGTAGCGCGGAAAGTCGGCCTTGAGACGCTCGTCTATCCCCTGCAACTCCGCCAGCAGCGAATCGATCTCGCCGCGCAGCCTGACCGCCTCGTTGGCCTGCGCGACGGGATCCCGGCCGTCGAGCCCGGCGAGCTTCTTCTCGCGATCCTCGACCATCGCCAGCAGATCCTGCCGGCGCCGGACGATCTCGGCGAGCTCCGAAGAGCCCGCCGCGGCGCGCAGGCCGAGCTGCTGGACCGCATTACCGGCCGACGACAGCATCGCCCACTGCATCGCCTCGAAGCCGTTCTCGCGATAGATATCGGGCTCCGCGGCCGGCGATGCGAATGTCATCGCCACAAGGGCCGCGCCGATGCCGAGAAACCTCGGGATCCCGGCACTCGACCACAAACGCCCCGCCATTCCGCCTCCTCAGCGGTTTCCCATACGCCCGAGACTACGCTGGAGTCGGAATGCGGCAAGTGTTTGCCCGCCGCGGAACCCTTCGGCGAGGCCGGAACCCGTCGGTGCATGCCCGCGTTCGTCCGGTATCAGATCGCGGAGACAACCATGAATACGAACCTCTTCATCACCGCTCTCGTTTCCATGATGACCAACGCCGTTCTGTTCGGCGCCGGGGCTGTCACCGTGCTTTCCGTGCCGGCGCTCAACGAACAGGCGAAGTATCTTCTGCCGGCGGTGATCGTGGCGAGCTTCGTCCTCGCGCCGATCGCTGCATGGTTCATCGCGCCGCGGCTGCGGGCCCGGAACTGGAGGCGGCCGACAGCGATCGCCTGAGGCACGGTCGCGGCTAGCGGCAGACGCGCAACATCTTCTGGCCGTTGACATCCTCGCGGCAGGTCGGCTTGACCACGGGGATGTCGAGCTTCGGCGACGGCGTCTGGACCGTCAGGCGGTCGATCTCGCGATTGATGCGTTGTTCCAGCTGAAAGGTCTCGCGGCTCTGGATGTTCCTCATGATCTGCAGCTCGGCAGCGCTGGGCATAGCGCCCGGTATGAGGATTTCGGCTGCGAGGGCCGGCGCTGTCGAAAGTGCGGCCGCCGCGACCGCTGCGAGTCGCGAAAGGATGGGGCGCGTGTCCATGATCGTAATGTAGGGCGGCGCGACGATCGATGCCACTTGCTTCCACCCCTAACGCTCTTCGCTTTCGAGGCCGAAGCGCTCGACGACCGCGGCGCTGATCAACTTCGCGTGCAGCGCCAGCAGGACGAGGCCCGCATCGAAACCGTCCGGGTCGCCCAGAGCCTTTTCCAGGCGCCGCTCGGCGTCCAGGAGGCTAGCGTGCCCGTTGGCCTGTTCGAAGGGTTCGGGCCCCGCGACGCAGTAGGCGAAGAGCCGTGCCACCGGAGGATAGGCGTCCGCCGGCGGCTCGTCGGGCCAGAAGTCCTTCATCAGGTTGACGATGGTGAGCTTGACGCCTTCCGGCACAAGCGCCGGATGAAGGTCGGCTGCGCGCAGCGCCAGATCGAGCTGGCGCAGGTCGCCGGACCGGCCGAAGAGCCCGAGGAAGCCGAGGGATGAACGCCGTCTCGCCATGGTGGTCCTCTGTACCGGGCACATAGGGACTGCGAGGGCGAATTCAAAGGAAAAGCACGGCTATGCAGCGCCTTCGCCACACGGACGCGCAAAAGCCCGCGAGAACCGCGCGCGGCGCACCTCAATGGTTGTTGCGCGGGATACCCTTGTGGGCGACGTCGCGGTACTTCACCGCCGGCTTCAGCACCATGCCTTCCGCCAGCTGGTCGACCATGCCGCGCTGGATCTCCTGCCAGGGCGTCTGGTGGGCCGGATACGGATAGCCGCCCTTCGCCGCGAGTTCGGCGCGGCGGTGCGATATCTCCTCGTCGGAGACGAGGATATCGGCCGTGCCCTTGCGCAGGTCGATGCGCACCCGGTCGCCGTTCCGCAACAGCGCCAGGCCGCCTCCCACTGCGGCTTCCGGGGACGCGTTCAGGATCGACGGGCTGCCCGACGTGCCGGACTGGCGGCCGTCGCCGATGCAGGGCAGCGACAGCACTCCCTTGCGGATCAGGTAGGCCGGCGGCTGCATGTTGACGACCTCGGCGCCGCCCGGATAGCCGACAGGCCCGGTGCCGCGCATGAACAGGATCGTGTTTTCGCTCAGGCCGAGCGCCGGATCGTCGATCCGCGCGTGATACTCCTCCGGCCCGTCGAACACCTGGGCGATGCCCTCGAAAGCTTCCGGGTCGGCCGGATTGGACAGATAGCGATTGCGGAACTCCTCCGAGATTACGCTGGTCTTCATGATGGCGCTGTCGAACAGGTTGCCGCTCAGATTTATGAATCCGGCGTTAGTCTTCAGCGGCTCGGCGACGCTGCAGATCACCTTGGGATCGAGGTTCTCGGTCCCGGCGCAGTTCTCGCCCATGGTCCTGCCATTGACGGTCCTGGCGTCCGGATGCGGCAGGAGGCCGGCCTTCATCAGTTCCGCCACCACGGCAGGCACGCCGCCGGCATGGTGGTAGTCCTCGCCGAGATATTCGCCGGCCGGCTGGAGGTTCACCAGCAGAGGGACATGGTGCCCCACCTTCTGCCAATCGTCATTGTCGAGGGAGACGCCGAGGTGGCGGGCGATGGCGTTGAGGTGGATCGGCGCGTTGGTCGAGCCGCCGATCGCCGAGTTGACGACGATAGCGTTCTCGAAGGCCTCGCGGGTCATGATGTCGGAGGGCTTCAGGTCCTCAATGACCATGCCGACGATGCGCCGGCCGGTCTCGTAGGCGATCTGGCCACGCTCGCGGTAGGGCGCCGGGATGGCCGCCGAGCCGGGAAGCTGCATGCCCAGTGCCTCGGCGAGGCTGTTCATCGTCGTCGCGGTACCCATCGTATTGCAGTAGCCGACCGACGGCGCCGACGAGGTGACGAGGTCCATGAACTGCTCGTAGTCGATCTCGCCGGCGGCGAGCCTTTCACGCGCCTTCCACACGACCGTCCCCGAGCCCGTTCGTTCGCCGCGGTGCCAGCCGTTCAGCATCGGCCCGACCGAAAGCGCGATCGCCGGGATGTTGACGGTTGCAGCGGCCATCAGCAGTGCCGGCGTGGTCTTGTCGCAGCCGATGGTCAGCACGACGCCGTCGAGCGGATAGCCGTAGAGAACTTCGACGAGGGAGAGGTAGGCGAGGTTGCGGTCGAGCGCCGCCGTCGGACGCTTTCCCGTCTCCTGGATCGGATGGCAGGGGAACTCGAACGGGATGCCACCCGCCGCCTCGATGCCGGCGCGGACGCGCTTGGCGAGTTCGAGGTGGTGGCGGTTGCAGGGCGACAGGTCGGAGCCGGTCTGGGCGATGCCGATCAGCGGCTTGCCCGACTGCAGCTCGGCGCGAGTCAGGCCGTAATTGAGATAGCGTTCGATGTAGAGCGCGGTCATGCCGGGATCGTCCGGATTGTCGAACCATTCCTGCGAGCGGAACTTCTTCTTCGTGTGACCGGCCATGCGCTCCTCCCGTCGTTCGGAGCGCCATCGTTAGGGCAGCGAAGCCGGGCCGACAAGCGGCTTTGAGGTGCGAACTTGCCGGTTCCCCGACGCCGGGACCCTGTACCTTTGTGCCATGGACAGCCCCGGACGCTTCGGCTACTCCCGCTGACAGTTCCAGGG
>JACZJD010000776.1 GCA_014860725.1 Aquamicrobium sp. | reverse complement strand
GTTGATGATGTCGTCGGTGCGGGCCATGATGAACAGGTAGTTGTCGGCGTCGATGAAGCCGGCGTCGGCGGTCTTGTAGTAGCCGGGGAACTCCGACAGGTAGGAATCGATGAAGCGCTGGTCGGCGTTCCACAGCGTCGGCAGGCAGCCGGGCGGCAGCGGCAGCTTGACGACGACGTTACCGAGCGTTCCCACGGCGACAGGATGGCCGGCGTCGTCGAGAACCTGGACGTCGTAGCCCGGCATCGGCACGGCGGGCGAGCCGTACTTCACCGGCAGCATGCCCAGACCCATCGGGTTGTTGGAGATCGGCGAGCCGGTCTCGGTCTGCCACCAGTGGTCGATGACCGGCACGCCGAGCTGCGCCTCGGCCCACCTGATCGTCTCGGGATCGGCGCGCTCGCCGGCGAGGAACAGGGTGCGGAAACCGGTGAGATCGTACTTGCGCACGAACTCGCCCTTGGGGTCTTCCTTCTTGATGGCGCGGAAGGCGGTCGGGGCCGTGAACAGCGCCGCGACCTTGTGCTCGGAAATGATGCGCCAGAAGGTGCCGGCATCGGGGGTGCCGACCGGCTTGCCCTCGAACAGGATCGTCGTGCAGCCGGCGAGCAGCGGCGCGTAGACGATGTAGGAATGGCCGACCACCCAGCCGACGTCAGAGGCCGCCCAGAATACTTCGCCGGGCCTGACGCCATACTGGTTGCCCATCGACCAGTGCAGCGCCACCATGTGCCCGCCATTGTCCCGCACGACGCCCTTCGGCTGGCCGGTGGTACCGGACGTGTAGAGCACGTAGAGCGGGTCGGTCGCGGCGACCGGCACGCACGGCACCTCGCGGCCGGCGGCCTTCGCCGCGGCGACCGCCTCGGCATAGTCGACGTCGCGGCCGGCGACTGTGTCGCAGCCCTGCTGCGGGCGCTGCAGGATGATGCAATGCTCCGGCTTGTGCCGGGCGATCTCGATGGCGCCGTCGAGCAGCGGCTTGTAGGAGACGACGCGGCCGGGTTCGAGGCCGCAGGAGGCGGAGACGATCAGCTTCGGCTTCGAATCGTCGATCCGGGTCGCCAGTTCCTTGGCGGCGAAGCCGCCGAAGACGACCGAATGGATGGCACCCAGACGGGCACAGGCGAGCATGGCGAACGCGGCCTCGGCGACCATCGGCATGTAGATGATGACGCGGTCGCCCTTGGTGACCCCCTGGTCCTGCAACACGGCGGCGAGCGCGGTGACCTCGTCCTGGAGCTCGCGGTAGGTGATGCGGCGCTGCGTGCCGGTGATGGCACTGTCGTGGATGAGCGCCACCTGGTCGGCGCGGCCGCCGGCGACGTGGCGGTCGATCGCATTGTGGCAGGTGTTGCATTCGGCGCCGACGAACCAGCGGCCGTAGACGCCGGCATCGGCGTCGAACACCTTGTCCCAGCCCTTGAACCAGTCGATCGCCGCGGCGGCGTTCGCCCAGAAGCCTTCCGGATCGCTTTTCCAGCCTTCGTAGACCTCGTGATAGCGGCTCGTCATGGTCCTCATCCTCCCCTTCCGCGCGGTGCCGACGGCGTTTTAGGCTCGGTGCCCCGGTTTCGTCCATGCGGCTTATGGCCTAACCCGGCCCGGGCACGGACGCACTTTGACATTGTTGCCGGCGCCTGCTCAATGGCGCGATGTCCAAGGCGCTTTCGCTCGTCATCCTCGCCATCATGGCAATCCAGATCATCAAGCCTCTCGGCCTTCCGGGGCTGAGGCAGCGCCGCGATTTCTGGAAACTGGCGCTGGTCGCCATCGCCGCGATCGGGGTCACCGCCCTGCTCGGGCACGGAAGCTGAGGGAGCCCGGCCGTCCGCGACGCCGTCGCTTCATGCCCCACCATGCGAAGTCCGTTATGGACACAGGTTCTCCTCGCCACGCTGCCTTTCGGCCCTGGCCATTGAAGAAAGGGCGGGAAGCGGGGCGCTGGGCCGTGCCTTCCGAAACTAAGTTACGTGGCGCGACCTTCGCGCCCCGCCGGCGGTTTTTCGGGCCGACCTGCCTTTCTACCCGGAGCGCCGAAGGTGGCCGCCGGAGATCGTCTTCCGGACGCCTGCTCAGGGCGCCTTGCCGTCTTTGTGCCAATGGGCACCGGAGGGTCTTATTGCCCCCCAAGGTAACCAGGCCGCCGCCCCGGAGACGACCGCCACGTTAGCGACCGCTCGGAGGCAC
>JACZJD010000775.1 GCA_014860725.1 Aquamicrobium sp. | reverse complement strand
GCGATTTCACGCCGCAGGAACGGCGGCTCCTGCCCGCGCTCGCCCTGTTGCGCGAGCGCACGGCCACAAAAGGGGCCGCGGCGCGCACCGTGCTTGCGGCGCTGGCGCGCGGCGGCGATGCCTCCCATCATCGCGAGGCGCTGGAGCGCATGGATCTGGCGCAGCCCGAGGGGATTGCCGAACGGCTCTATCGCCGCCTGCTCGTCTGGGCGCTGGAGGAAACTTCCGGCCGCGAGACGGAATGACGGCGAACCTTTGGGCATCCTCGCGCGTTCGGTGTGGGCCACAGCGATAGAAGGAGGCATTCCCCATGCCGGCAAAATCCAAGGCGCAGCAGATGGCGGCGGGCGCAGCCCTTGCCGCCAAGCGCGGAGAGACCAGGAAGAGCGAGCTCAAGGGCGCATCCAAGAGCATGTATGAATCGATGAGCAAGAAGGAACTGGAGGAGATGGCGTCGACGAAGCGCAAGGGCAAGCCGGACCGTGTCTCGGACTCCTGAGCGCGCAATCGCGCGCCATCGGCGGGCCTGCGGGCAGGGCGAAGCTCCGATGGGACGGACGCCGCCATGCGGCGCGGCGAGTGCGCCCGCATGACGACCGAGGAGATTCTTGTCCGTCTCGGCGTCGCCACGCTTGCGGGGGTGGTCCTCGGCCTCGACCGCGAGATGCGCGGCATCGCGGCCGGGGTGCGCACCCATGCGCTGGTCGCGCTCAGCTCGGCGCTCATCACCGTCTCCGCCATGATGATCCACGAGGATTTCACGCGGCAGGGCTATCCGGGCGTCGATCCGCTGCGCGTGGTGCAGGGTCTCGCCCAGGCGGTCGGCTTCGTCGCGGCGGGCGCGATCTTCTTCGCTAAGGGCGGCGTGCACAACCTCACCTCGGCGGCCAATATCTGGCTCGCCGCCGCGGTCGGCATCGCGGCCGGTGCGGGCCAGACCGTGCTGGTCGTCGCCGGGGTCGCGATCGGCGTGGCGGTGATCACGCTGATGCGCGTGATCGAGAAGCTGATCCCCGGCAGCACCAAGTCCGACGACGACTGAGCCCGCTTCGGGCGGCGCGGTCCGGCGAGGGGGAACATTCCTTCCGCTGCCGCATTGCTGCTTCAGGTAAAGGGGAAGCAGCATGGTCGAAGCCTATTGCGGCCCGGCGCCGCAGCCGCAGGCGCTTCTGGCCGCGTGGAATGCGGACGCGGTGGCGCTGGCGCTGTGCGGCGCGCTGGTCGCCGTGCATCTCGCCGCGGGCCCGCGCAAGGGCCGGCTGCCTCTCGCCTGCGCCGTCGCCGTGCTGCTGGTGCTGTTCGTGTCGCCGCTCTGCGCACTGACCGTGGCGCTGTTCTCGGCCCGCGTCGCCCATCATGTGCTGCTGGTCGCCGTGGCCGCGCCGCTGCTGGCGCTCGCCTTCCCGCAAAGGCGCCCGGCGCGGCGTCTCTCCCTCGTCTGGCCGGTGGCGCTGCATGCGGCCGTGCTGTGGCTGTGGCACGTGCCGGAGCTCTATGCCGCCGCCATCGCTGCCGCGTTCCCCTACTGGCTGATGCAGGCGAGCCTGCTCGGAACCGCCTTCCTGCTGTGGCGGCGCATCCTCGCCGCCGCGGAGGGCGTCGGCGCGGCGCTGCTCGCGCTCTTGGCGACGGTGATCCAGATGGGCATGCTCGGGGCGCTCCTCACCTTCGCGCGCGAACCGCTCTATGCGCCGCATTTCGCGACCACGCTTCCTTACGGCCTGACGCCGCTGGAGGACCAGCAGCTCGCCGGCCTCGTCATGTGGGTTCCGGCGGCGCTGCCCTATCTCGCGGCGGCGCTGCTCCTGCTCGCAGGCCGGCTCGGACGGCAGGCCGGGGCCGCCCCGGCATGATCCGGCTCCCGGCATGATCTGGCTCAAGATCGTCCATATCGCGGCGATAGCGGTGTGGAGCGCCGCGCTGGTCTGCCTGCCCGGCCTCTATGTGCGGCGCACGCATCTTTCCGGCGGGGAGGTCCTGCACCGGCTCCAGAGCCTCGTCCGCTTTCTCTATGTCGCGGTGGCCTCGCCCGCCGCCTTCGTCGGCATCGGCACCGGCACGGCGCTGATCTTCCTGCGCGCGACCTTCGAGCCGTGGTTCTCGCTGAAGCTCGCGCTGGTCGGCGCCATGGTCGTCACGCATATCCTGACGGGGCTGGTCATCATCCGCCTGTTCGAGGAAGGCACCGTCTATCCGGTCTGGCGCTTCGTGGCGGTGACGGCGCTCACCCTTCTCGTGGTGATGGCGATCCTCGCCGTCGTCCTCGCCAAGCCCGACGTGCCGGAGATGCTGCCCGCCGCGATGTCCGAACCCGGCGCGCTCGGGCGCATCGCGGACGGCCTCAATCCTTTTCGGAGACGATGAGGCCGATGCCGTGATCGAACACCAGCTTGCCGCCATGCCAGCCCGCCAGCCCGGTGAAGACGCTCGCCAGCACCGACAGCATCAGCCCGTGCGGCAGCACGGCCGTCTCGTCGGCGAGCCTCAGGCCCCAGTTCATGCCGGCGACGGCGATCAGCATCATCGCCGCGATGGCGTGGGTCCAGCTCGCCACGCGGATGCGGATGCCCGGAACGAGCAGCAGCTCGGCGGTGCCGACCAGGCCCGCCACAATGCCGGCGGCGAAGGCGAAGCCCGAGGACCACAGCCCGGCGCGGACCCAGAACGGGTCCGCCGTCCACCAGTAGAACAGGTCGCAGCCGAGCGTGGCGATCACCAGCGTGATCGGGAAATGCACGCTCATGGCGTGGAGCGGATGGCCGGCGACGGCGACGGCCGAAGCCACCGGCTCGTCGGCTACCTCCTCGATCACCGGGTTGCTGCGGTCGCGTGTCTCGTCCATGGCGCGTCTCCCTGCTCCCGCACAAGCGTGCGGGGCGGGCGTTGGTTCCGCGCCGGCGCCGCTTTTGCCGGCGGCCTCTTCCTTTCCGCCTGCACGGGGCCGCTCTCGGCGCTGGAGCCCGGCGGGCCTTCGGCGCGGGGTGCCGCCACGCTGTGGTGGACGATGGTCTGGGGAAGTGCGGCCATCCTGCTGGCCGTGTCGGCGGTGCTGGCGCTCGCGCTGCTGCGGCCCGGCCCGCTGCGCGCCCTCGGTTCCGGGCGCACCATCCTGTGGGGCGGCCTCGTGGTTCCGCTCGCGATCCTGACGGCGCTGGTCGCCGCCGCCTTCACGCTCGGCGAAAGGCTGCTCGCCAGCCCGCGCGAGCCCGCGCCGCTGCGCATCGAGGCCGTCGCCCGGCAGTGGGCGTGGGAGTTCCGCTATCCCGGCGGCGGGACGACGGCCGGCAGGCTGCACATCCCCGCCGGGCGCGACGTCGATTTCTCCGTCGTCAGCGCCGACGTCATCCACTCCTTCTGGATACCGCGGCTCGGCGGCAAGATCGACGCCATTCCCGGCCACGCGAACGTGGTGCGGCTGCGCGCCGACCGCCCCGGTGTCTATGGCGGCGTCTGCGCCGAGTTCTGCGGCATCGGCCATGCCGCGATGCATTTCACCGTCGAGGCGCACGAGGATGGGGTCTACGAAGCGCTCGCGGCCGGGCTCGGCGGAGACGGCCGATGAGCGCGCCGCCGCCCGGAAGGAACCCGATCCGCCTGCACCGGGAGCTTGCCGCGATCTGGGACACGCCGCCGGGCCTCGGCCGGCTTTCGGCCGTCAACCACACCGTGCTCGGCAAGCGCTTCGTCGTCGCCGCCTTCGTCTTCTTCGCCATCGGCGGGCTGCTCGCCATGCTGATCCGGGTTCAGCTCGCCACCTCCGACGCCGCCTTCGTCGGCCCCGAGCTCTACGGCCAGATCTTCACCATGCACGGCACGGTGATGATGTTCCTGTTCGCGATCCCGATGTTCGAGGGCTTCGCCATGTACCTGCTGCCGAAGATGCTGGGCGCGCGCGACCTCGCCTTTCCGCGCCTGTCCGCCTACGGCTTCTGGTGCTACGTCTTCGGCGGCTCGATCCTGATTGGCGCCATGCTCGCCGGCGTCGCGCCGAACGGCGGCTGGTTCATGTATACGCCGCTGTCGTCCTCGGCCTATACGCCCGGCGTCAATGCCGACGCCTGGCTGCTCGGCATCACCTTCGTCGAGATTTCCGCCCTGTCGGCGGCGATCGAGATCATCGTCAGCGTGCTCCGGCTGCGCGCGCCGGGCATGTCGCTGGAGCGCATGCCGATCATGGCGTGGTATCTCCTGATCACCGCCTTCATGATGCTGTTCGGCTTTCCGCCGCTGATCCTCGGCTCGATCCTGCTCGAGCTGGAGCGCGCCTTCGACCTGCCCTTCTTCGACCCGGCGCGGGGCGGGGATGCGCTCCTATGGCAGCACCTGTTCTGGCTGTTCGGCCACCCCGAGGTCTACATCGTCTTCCTGCCGGCGGCGGGCGCGGTGTCGATGATGATCCCGACCTTCGCCCGCCACGAGCTGGTCGGCTACCGCGCGGTGGTGGTCGCGGTCATCGCCGTCGCCTTCCTGTCCTTCGGGCTGTGGGTGCACCACATGTTCACGGTCGGCATCCCGCATCTGGCGCTCGCCTTCTTCTCGGCCGCCAGCGGGCTGGTGGCGGTGCCGACGGCGGTGCAGATCTTCGCCTGGATCGCGACGCTGGCGCAGGGCAGGCCGCGCTTCGACGTGCCGATGCTCTATCTCGGCGGCTTCTTCTTCATCTTCGTCGTCGGCGGGCTGACCGGCGTGATGCTCGCCATGGTGCCGTTCAACTGGCAGGCGCACGACACGCATTTCGTGGTCGCCCACCTGCATTACGTGCTGGTCGGCGGCTTCGTCTTTCCGATGATGGCGGCCGCCTATTACTGGCTGCCGCACGTCACCGGCCGCGTCAGCGACCACACCCTGTCGGTGCCGGCCTTCTGGCTGATCTTCGCCGGCTTCAACCTCACCTTCTTCCTGATGCACCTGACGGGCCTCCTCGGCATGCCGCGCCGGGTCGACGCCTATCCGGCCGAGGCCGGTTGGGACTGGCTCAACCTCGTCTCCTCGGTCGGCAGCTTCGTCATGGCGGCGGGCTTCGCGCTGTTCGTGGTCGACCTCGTGGTGCAGGTGCGCTTCGGCACCGCCTTCCGGCGCAATCCGTGGCGGGCCCGAACCCTCGAATGGGCCACGCCCACCCCGCCGCCGTCCTACGCCTTCGCCTCCCTGCCGGCGGTCGGCGACCGCGCCGACCGCATCGACGTGGACGGGCTCGGCGGCGAACTCGCCGGCGGCGGAGGCTATCTCGCCTTCGCCCGCAACGGCTGGATGGAGACGCTCGGCGTCGACATGACGAAGGGCAGGCCCGACAGCGTGATCGTCCTGCCGCGGCAGAGCTTCCTGCCGCTCGCGAGCGGCTTCGCCACCGGCTGCTTCGTGCTCGCCCTCCTGTTCAAGCTCTACTGGCTCTCGCTGGTCCCGCTGGCGCTGACGGTCGCCTCGCTCCTCGCCTGGACGCGCGGCATCGGCACGAAGACGGATCTCGGCCAACTCCCCATCGGCCACGGCGAGACCGCGCCGGTCCACTGGGAGACGGAGAGGCCGCCCTCGTGGTGGGCGATGGCGTTCTCCTGCGCAGCGGACGCGACGCTGTTCGCCTCGCTGCTGTTCGGCGCGCTGTTCCTGTGGCTGGTGGCGCCCGGCTGGCCGCCGCCGTCGCCGGCCGCGCCGGACATCGCAACGGCGTCGCTCTGCGC
>JACZJD010000116.1 GCA_014860725.1 Aquamicrobium sp. | reverse complement strand
GCGGTTGCGATCATCGGCTTTCCCGCCGCCAGCGCCTCGAGCACGATATAGGGCATGGCCTCGGCGCGGGAGGGAACGACGATCGTGCGCGCCAGCGCGAACGCCTCGCGCGCCGGCATCGGCGGCAGCATGCGCACGCGCGCCTCCAGCCCCAGCCGCTGCACCTGCGCGGCGTAGGTCTCCGTCTCGCCGCCGCCGACCATCACGGCGGTGAGGCTGCGCCCCGTCGCCTCCGACGCCTGCCCGAGCGCGTCGATGAAGATGTCGGTGCCCTTCAGCGCCCGCATCTCCCCGATATAGAGGAAGTCGGCCGCATCGGCGGCCGCCGGCACCGGCTCGAACTCGGCCGGCGCGAGGCCGTTATAGACCACGCTCCACGGCGCCTTCGGCCCGCCGATCTTCTCCGCGAAGGTCCTGCGCTCGAACTCGGAGACGAAGAGGAAGCGGTCGGTCAGGCGGTCGAGCGCCCGCTCGATGGCGAAAAGCGTCCTGCCCTTGAGCGTCGCGGGGTCGTAGTGCAGGACGCCGCCATGCGGCGAATAAAGGCGGGCTACGCGAAACCTGGAGACCCGCAGGGCTGAGCCGAAGACGCGTGCGAGCGCGCCGCCTTTGGCGCCGTGCCCGTGCAGCACGTCCGGCCGCAATTGCTTGATGAGACGATGGGTGCGAAGGCCGGCGGCGATGTCGCCGGGACCGATCGAGCGGCGGATCGGGATGCGCGTGACGCCGAGCGCGAGCGAGCCGGCCACCGCGTCGAAATAGCGGTCCTCCAGCACGCCGCCGGTGGTGGAATCGCAGATGAAGCCGACCTCGTGACCCGCCGCCGCCTGCGCCATGGCGAGGTCGCGCACATGGCGGAAGACCCCGCCGACCGGCGCGCGGAAGCAGTGGACGATGCGCAGGCCGGTGGTCACATCGGGTCCTAGAACAGGCGCTCGCGCACGTAGATGGTATCGCCGGGCAGGATCGGCTCCGAGGTGCGCACGCGGCCGGTCATCACCTCGTTGTTGATGGCGCGGGTGATGTCGACGTTCTCCTGATTGGCGCGCGGCGTGTAGCCGCCGGCTGCCGCCACCGCCTTCTGCACCGTCATGCCGGGAACGTAGGAATACTGCCCCGCCGCGCCGACCTCGCCCATGATGAAGATCGGGCGGTAGCGGTCGACCTCGACCGACACGTCCGGGCTGCGCAGGAAGCCGTTGCGCAGGCGCGTCGCGATCTGGCCTTCCATCTGCTGCGCGGTGTAGCCGCGCGCGGGAATCGAGCCGACCAGCGGGAAGGCGATGTAGCCGGACTGGTCGACGGCGTAGACGTTGGTCAGCATCTCCTGCTCGAACACGGTGACGCGGATGCGGTCGCCGGCGTCGAGCACATAGGGCTTGTTGATCGCCTCGTGGAATGCGGGCGGGGCGGGCCTGTAGCCGGAGCATCCGGCGGCCAGCAAGACGACGGAAACGGCAAGTGCGGCTGCAAGCTGGCGTTTCATGGGCGGATGACGATCCTCAACACTGCCTGCGGCCCGCCCGGAGGCACGGCCGCGTTTCGACCCGCCCTTTATCTTCCTGTTAAGGTTAATGCCCGGTAAAGCGGCACGCCGCAGCGATCCGCCGAAGGGCGGTCCCCGAATGGGCAAAGGCGGGTGGCGGCAGGCGAGGGCGCCCGGTTTAACCTCGTGGTTACCATAACGGTTTACCGTTCCGGTCCTTCGCGTACCGGAGTAAGCCCCATGTCTGATGCACGGTCTGAAGCACGCCCGGCGGTCAGCGACGTCGATGTCGATCTCGGCCAGCTCTTCGGCAGCCTGATCCGCAACTGGCTGCGCATCCTGCTTGCCGCGCTCGTCGTCGCGGGGCTCGCCTGGCTTCTGGCGGGGCTGGCGACGCCGCTCTACCGCGCCGAGACGCGCATCATGATCGAGGCGCGCGAGAACGTCTATACGCGCCCCGCCTCGGCCGGGCTTTCCGAATCCGAACGCGCCCTGCTCGATGAGGAGACCGTGGCGTCGCAGGTCGAGGTCATCGGCTCGGCGGACCTGCTGCGGCAGGTGGCTGGGCAGCTGAACCTCGCTGCGCATCCCGAATTCGGCGCCGCCGGCGACACCTCGACGCTCGGCAACCTCCTCATCCTGCTCGGGCTGAAGGGCGATCCGTCGCAGGCCACGGTCGAGGAGCGGGTGCTCGCGTCGCTCGCCGGCCGGCTGTCGATCTATCGCGTCGACGGCACCCGCGTCATCGTGGTCGGCTTCTCCTCGCAGGACCCGCAGCTTGCCGCCGACGTGCCCAACGCCATTGCCGGCGCCTATGTCGCGGGGCAGGAACAGGCGAAGCGCCTTTCCAACGCCGACGCCACCGAGTGGCTGGAGCCGGAGATCGACGACCTGCGCCGCCGCGTCCGCGAGGCCGAGGCGCGCGTCGCCGAATACCGCGCCGGGGCCGACCTCCTGGTGGGGCAGAACAATGCGGTGCTGCCGACGCAGCAGCTTTCCGAGATTTCGAGCGAGCTGACCCGCGCCCGCGCCGACCGTTCGGCGGCCGAGGCGAAGGCTTCGGCCATCCGCGACGCGGTGGGCTCGGGCGCGCGCGTGGAAGCCATTCCCGAGGTGATGGCGGCGCCGATGGTGCAGCGCCTGCGCGAGCGGCAGATCCAGATCGAGGCCGACATCGCCGACCTTTCCGCCTCGCTGCTCGAGAACCATCCGCGGATGCGTGCGTTGAGGGCGCAGCTCGACGAGACCGCGCGCCAGCTGCGCGCCGAGACGCAGAAGGTGCTCGCCGCCGCCGACAGCGAGGCCGCCTCGGCGCGCGCCCGCGAGAGCCAGCTCGTCGCCGAGGTCAACCGCCTCAAGGCCGCCTCCGCGCAGGCCGGCGACGACGAGGTCGAGTTGCGCGCGCTGGAGCGCGAGGCCGCGGCCCAGAGGGCCTTGCTGGAATCCTACCTGACGCGTTACCGCGAGGCCGCCGCCCGCGCCGACCGCAACACGCTGCCGGCCGACGCGCGGGTCATCGAGCGGGCCAGCGTGCCGCATCAGGCCTATTTCCCCAAGGTCATCCCGATCGTCGCCGCCGCCTTTGCCGGCGCGCTGCTGGTCATCTCCGTCATCATCCTGCTGCGGGAGCTGTTCAGCGGCCGCGCCATGCGCCCGGCCGCCGGCGCCGTGTGGGCGGACGAGCCGTACCTGCCGGCGCCCGTCGTGTCCCCGCCCGCCGCGGTGGCGGAGGAGGAACAGGCGGCAGAGGAAGAAACCCCCGCGGTCGTCGAGGCCGTGGAGCCTCCCGCTGCCCCTGTCGAAGTCGAGGCCGTCGAGGTCGAAGCCGAGGTCGAGGATGCCCCGGTCGCCGACGACGTACACATCGAAGACGCGGATCAACCAGAGGAAGAGGACGAGATGCCCATGGCCAGCTCCCCCCGCATGGAAATCGCCGTGACGCAGGCTGCGGACCGGCTGATCGACGGCGACGCCAGCCGCGCCGTCTTCATCTCGCCGGAAGGCGACGAGGCGTCGGCCATCTCGGTGATGGTGGCGCGCGAACTGGCCGATGCCGGCCTGCGCACCGTGTTCCTCGATCTCACCTGGTCGGGCGCGCCGTCGGCGGCGATGCTGGAGAGCGGGCGCTATCCGGGCATCACCAATCTGCTCGCCTCGCGGGCGCAGTTCGCCGACGTCATCCACGGCGACCTCTATTCGGACTGCCACGTCCTTCCGTCCGGCACCGCCGACCCGGAGCAGGCGATGAAGGCCGCCGACAGGCTGCCGATCGTCCTCGAGGCGCTCACCACCGCCTACGACATCGTCGTCGTCGAGTGCGGAGCGACCGAGGCGGCCGCCATCGCGGGCGTTGCCGGCGAGGATGCGGAGGTCTTCGTGTCGGCGATCGAGCCCGAGGCGGAGGTCGTCGTCGCCGTCGCGGACGGGCTGGAGGCAGCCGGCTATCCGGATGTGATGAAGGTCGTGCCGGCCGATCCGGGCCGTCGCCCGTCCCTGCGCGGCCGCTTCGCCGCCTGACCGGGCGAGGGCGTCCTCAGAGTCAGCTTTCGCCCGCGGCCCGCTTCGCTCCCGCCAGCCTGGCGCGCAGGCGCTTGGCGAACGCCCACAGCGCATGGTTCGACTTGACGGCGTGCACGGCCGCCGCGCGCGCCCGCTCGTAGAGCGACAGGGCATGGCCCTTGACGCTCAGCGGCAGCAGCGTCTCGAACTGCCACGTCTCGATGTCGCACCAGCTCCGCTTGTAGTCCTCGTCGCCGACGCTGAAGTCGTAGATCTTCTTGCCCCGCTCGCAGGCCTGCTGGATGTTGGTGTGGTCGATGAAGTAGCCGGGGCTGCTCTTGGGGTCGGCGCTGCAATAGGTGCCGAACTCGCAGACGACGCTTTCCTTCGTCACGCTCAACCCGTTGATGGCGACGATTCGGCCGCCCACCTCCACCCCGTGGAGGAGAAACGGCGGCTCGCGCTCGGCGAGCGCGTCGCGGAACAGGGCGCGGAAGAAGGCGCGGATCTCGGCCGGGGCGAAGGCGTCGGCGATCCCCTTGCTGAGCAGGCTCTTGCCCTTCAGCTCGAAGAAGGTCGAGATCAGCCGCTCGACCTCGTCCGGCGTGCGCGCCTCGATCAGCGCGTGGCCGCCCGCCTGCTTGAAGCGGTTGAACTGGTACTTGAACTTCTTGCGCTTGCGCGGCGCGTTGTGGCGCGCCAGCACCGCCTCGAAGCCGCCGGCAAGGTCGACGGCGAGCGAGACGTTGGGGCTCTGCATGGTGGCGAGGCCGGAAAGGGCGTTCTCCACGCCCTCGAAATGCGGATTCTGCCGCGACAGGAGCACGAGGTCGATGTCGGGCCGCGCCTTGCGCAGCGCAGCGGCGATGCCCGCCCCGTCCGCGGGCGACAGCGGCGTCGCGACGCCGTTCGCCACGGCAGCGAAATTGCCGTTGGCGTGGTTGCCGCCGGCGAAGCGCGCGATGCGGAACGGACCCTTGGCGACCACCTCCAGCGCCAGCTTCAGGACGGGAACCCCGTCGCGGCGGACGGTGACGATCACCGCGTCGGCGCCGGTTTCCGCGACCCAGGCGCGGACCCACACCGGATGCTGGCACGGGCCATGGACGCCGTCGCGGCAGAATGCCTCGTAGTCCGCGAGCGCCGTCTCGTCGGCCTGCGCCACGTCCATGCGGGTCTTGCCTTCCATCGCCCGTGCGTCGCTCCCGCCTCGGGCGGCGGCAAGGGGCGGAGACGCCGCGCCGATGTCAACCATACCGAAATCCTTCCGGTCTAAAGATGCGCGGATCGTGGTTTCCGTCCGCATTTCCCGGCCGATAGCTCGGCGGACCCTAGCTGCAAAAAGTGAATCAATGGTCGATGTGAAGGAAACGGCAATCAGGATCATCCTCGGCGTCGCGCGCTGGACGGGCGCGGCCGGGCTGGCGCGGCCCCTCCTTTCGGGCGCGGGCGCGATCCTGATGCTGCACCGGGTGACGGAGAGGAACTGGTCGCCGCTCGGCCTCAACAGCGGCCTGACGATCACGCCGCGCTTCCTCGACGGCGTGCTTTCCGACCTGCGCCGCCGCGGCCATGCCGTGGTGCCGATGGACGAGATGCTGGAAGCGCTGCGCACCGGCCGCCCGGCGAAGGCGGTCGCCATCACCGCCGACGACGCCTATCTCGACAACCTCACCGAGGCGCTGCCCGTCTTCGAGGCGCATTCCGCGCCCTTCACCGTCTATGTCGCGCCGGCGCTCGTCTCCGGCGAGACCATGCCATGGTGGGAGGTGATCGAGGAGCTCGCCATGCGGCGGGACGAAATCCGCCTGCCTCCGGGGCAGGGAGGAACGGTCCTGCCGTGCAGGACGCCGGACGAGAAGCGCACTGCCGCCCGCGCGCTGATGGCCTGGGTCAGCATCGGGGTGGCGGAGGTGGACCAGCAGGCCGTGCTGCGCGAGCTCGGCTGCGTGCCGGGCCCCGAGCGCCGGTTCATGGACTGGGACGAGTTGCGCCGGCTCGCCGCCCATCCCCTCGCCACGCTCGGGGCGCACACCGTCCACCACGTCGCCCTCGCGCGGCTGGGCGAGGCGGAGGCGCTGGCCGAG
>JACZJD010000774.1 GCA_014860725.1 Aquamicrobium sp. | reverse complement strand
CGCTCGCCCAGCACCCGGCGATAGGCGGCGATGTCCTTCGTGCGCACCTTGAGCAGATAGTCGAAGCTCGCCGCGATCATGTGGCACTGCTCGATCTCGGGTACAGATAGAACCGCCTTGTTGAAGGCGTCGAGCGCGGCCGAGCGCGTGTCCGACAGCTTGACCTGCACGAAGGCGACATGGCCTTCGCCCATGCGCTCGCGGTCGATAATGGCGGCATAGCCGCGGATGTAGCCGTCGCGCTCCAGCCGGCGCACCCGCGCCTGTACCGGCGTCTTCGACAGCCCGACCTTTTCCGCCAGCTCCGCCATGGAAAGCCTGCCGTCGCGCGCCAGCGCGGCGAGGATGCTGCGGTCCATCCGGTCTATCTGGTCTTCTGGCATGGCAATGGCAGACAGTATGTTCTGATCGAGGGCCTTTTATTAGTCCGAACGATCCGAAAAGTCGACGGCTTTGGACATGGAGGCGTCCGCGGCCCATGATATTGTCCGTTTCCAGCGCCATCTCTCAATCTGACGGTCAGCCATGCCATCGAACACGCTCGAATCGCTCCGTGCCACCATCCGCGCCAACTACCTCCCCGACGAGGGGAAGGCGCTTGCCGGCCTCGTCTCGCTGGCGGGCCTTTCCGACGAGATGCGGGCGGGGATCTCGGAGCGCGCCGCCGGGCTGGTCCGCACCGTGCGCGGCGCGTCCAGCCCCGAGTTGATGGAGGTCTTCCTTTCCGAGTACGGACTTTCGACGCGCGAGGGCGTGGCGCTGATGTGCCTCGCCGAGGCGCTGCTGCGCGTGCCCGACGCCTCCACCATGGACGACCTGATCCGCGACAAGATCGCACCGCACGACTGGTCGTCGCATTCGGGCTCGTCCTCGATCTTCGTCAATGCCTCGACCTGGGCGCTGATGCTGACCGGCCGCGTGCTGGAGGACGGCGAGGGCGGCATCGAAGGCACGCTGCGCGCCATGATCCGCCGGCTGGGCGAGCCTGTCATCCGCAAGGCCGTCTCCGCCGCCATGCGCGAGATGGGCGAGCAGTTCGTGCTCGGCAGCACCATCGACGAGGCGGTGAAGCGCGGCCGTGACTACACCAAGAAGGGCTACCTCTATTCCTTCGACATGCTGGGCGAGGCCGCGCGCACCGAAGCCGACGCGCTGCGCTACCACCGCGCCTATGCCGACGCGATTGCGGCGCTCGCCGCGACCGGCAAGGACGACGACATCAGCCGCAACCACGGCATCTCGGTGAAACTGTCGGCCATTCATCCGCGCTACGAGGTGGCGCAGAAGGAGACCATGCTGCCGGTGATGACGGAGCGGCTGCTGTCGCTGGCGCTCGCCGCGAAGAAGGCCCGCATGGGCCTGAACGTCGACGCCGAGGAGGCCGACCGGCTCGATCTGTCGCTCGACGTCATCGAGCGCGTGCTGTCGGACCCGGAGCTTGCCGGCTGGGACGGCTTCGGCGTGGTCGTGCAGGCCTACGGCCCGCGTGCGCCCCATGTCATCGACTGGCTGCACACGCTGGCGGCGAAGCTCGACCGCAGGATCATGGTGCGTCTGGTCAAGGGCGCCTACTGGGATACCGAGATCAAGCGCGCGCAGGTCTTGGGCCTGCCCGGCTATCCGGTGTTCACGCGCAAGCCGAACACGGACGTCTCCTACATCGCCTGCGCGAAGAAGCTCCTCGGCATGACCGACCGCATCTATCCGCAGTTCGCCACCCACAATGCCCACACGGTGGCCGCCATCCTGGCGCTCGCCGGCGAGAACCGCCAGGCGTTCGAGTTCCAGCGGCTCCACGGCATGGGCGAGGCGCTGCACGAGGCCGTGCGCGCGGCCGAAGGCACGCGCTGCCGCATCTACGCGCCCGTCGGCGCCCATTCCGACCTCCTCGCCTATCTCGTGCGCCGGCTGCTCGAGAACGGCGCCAACTCGTCCTTCGTCCATCAGATCGTCGACAAGGCGGTGAGCGCGGAGGAGATCGCGCGCGATCCGTTCGAGACGATCGCGAAGCAGGGGCCGGCCGCCAACCCCGCGATCCCGCGTCCGGCCGACATTTTCGGCGCGCAGCGCGCCAATTCGGTCGGCTGGGACATCACCGATCCCGTCACCCTCGACAGGATCGAGACCGGGCGCGCGAAGTTCGCCGCGCCCCACCGCTGGCAGGCCGGCTCGGGCAAGAAGGGTCGCCCCGTCGTCAACCCCGCCAGACCGGACGAGGTCGTCGGCGAGGTCTTCGAGGCCGACGCCGCGGCGGTGAAGAAGGCCGTGGACAAGGCCGTGAAGGCGCAGCCGGCATGGGCCACCGCCCCGGTCGCCTCGCGGGCGGCCGCGCTGCTCAAGGCGGCCGATCTCTACGAGGAGAACGCCGTCGAGTTCTTCGCGCTGTGCGGCCGCGAGGCCGGCAAGACGCTGGCCGACGCCGTCGCCGAGGTGCGCGAGGCCGTCGATTTCCTGCGCTACTATGCCGGGCAGGCCGCCTCCGCCGAGGCGGGCACCGAGGCACGCGGCGTCATCGCCTGCATCTCGCCGTGGAACTTCCCGCTCGCCATCTTCACGGGGCAGATCGCGGCCGCGCTCGTCACCGGCAACGCCGTCCTCGCCAAGCCGGCAGAGCAGACGCCGCTGATCGCCGCGCGCGCCGTCGCGCTGCTGCATGAGGCGGGCGTCCCGGCCGACGTGCTCCGGCTCCTGCCCGGCGACGGCCCGTCGGTCGGCGCGCCGCTGACGGCCGACCCGCGCATTGCCGGCGTCTGCTTCACCGGCTCGACCGAGGTCGCGCGGCTGATCGAGCGCCAGCTTGCGAAGACCGCCGCGCCCGACGCGATGCTGATCGCCGAGACCGGCGGCCTGAACGCGATGATCGTCGATTCGACCGCGCTGCCCGAGCAGGCGGTGCGCGACGTGATCGCGTCGGCCTTCCAGAGTGCGGGCCAGCGCTGCTCGGCGCTGCGCATCCTCTACGTTCAGAAGGATGTCGAGGAGAAGGTGCTGGAGATGCTCAAAGGCGCGATGGAGGCGCTGCGCCTCGGCGACCCGTGGTCGATCGCGACCGATGTCGGCCCGGTGATCGACGACGAGGCGCGCGAGACCCTGCTCGCCTACTGCAGGGCCATGGAGGGTGAGGGGCGTCTGGTCGCCCGGCTCGACCCGCCCGGCTCCGGCAGGTTCGTGCCGCCGCACATCTTTCGCGTCGCCGGCATCGGCGACATGCAGCGGGAGATGTTCGGCCCCGTCCTGCATGTCGCGACCTTCGGGGCCGACGACATCGACCGGGTCATCGCCGACATCAATGCCAAGGGCTACGGGCTCACCTTCGGCCTGCACACCCGCATCGACGCGCGCGTGCAGCACGTGATCGACGGCATCCATGCCGGCAACATCTACGTCAACCGCAACCAGATCGGCGCGGTGGTCGGCTCGCAGCCCTTCGGCGGCGAGGGGCTGTCCGGCACCGGTCCCAAGGCCGGCGGGCCGCACTACCTCCACCGTTTCCGCAAGGCGGCCGCGCCCGGGGCGCAGCCGCTCGACGGCCCGGTCGTCGCGATGCAGGCGCTGCGCGACCACATGCCCGATGCCGCGCGCGGCAACTGGGCCGGCCGCGCCGACCGCATCGAGGTGCTGCGCAAGCATCTGCGCGGCAAGGGGGCTGCCGCGATCGGCGCCGCCGCCGCGGTCGAGTTCGGCCCCGTGGACC
>JACZJD010000773.1 GCA_014860725.1 Aquamicrobium sp. | reverse complement strand
CACGCTCGACAACCCGCCGGTCAACGTGCTGACGCCGGAGCAGCATGAGCAGCTCTACCACATCCTGAAGGATTTCTACTCCGATCCCGAAGTGCGCGTCGGCATCTGGACCGGCGCGGGCGAGCGCGCCTTCTGCGCCGGCGACGACGTCAAGAGCGAGCGCACCAAGCGCACGACCGCCGAGATCGTCGACCGACACCTGACTCCGCGCCGCGAGGGCGATCCGGCCGAATATCCGGGCTGGGAGGGCGAGATCCTGGCGCTGAAGCGCACCAAGCCGATGATCGCAGCCGTCAACGGCCCGTGCATGGGCCAGGGCATGATCTACCTGCTGCTGCTCACCGATTTGCGCATCGCCGTGCCGACCGCGCGCTTCGGGATGCCCGAGATCGCCTACGGCATGCCGGGAGCCGGCGGCGTCACCCGCCTCGGCCGCCAGATCCCGCAGACGGCCGCGCTGTGGCTGGCACTGACCGGCGAGGCCATCGACGCCGAGGAGGCGCGGCGCTGCTTCCTCGTCAACGAGATCGTCGGGCCGGAGCGGCTGATGGCCCGCGCGAAGGAGATCGCCGGCCGCATCGCGGCGCTGCCGCCGCGCGCCGTGCGCGTCGAGATGGAGACCTTCTACCGCGCGCTCGACCTCGACCGCGACACCGCCATGGCCTTCGCCGGCCACATGTACCAGCTCGTGCGCGCCACCTTCGACAAGGCGCCGCCGCTCGCCACCAGGGAGACGAAATGATGACCATTGACCCCGGCATCGCCGAGATGCAGGCAGCGGCCGAGACGATCGCCGCCATGGATTTCCCGGTCTCTATCGGCGCCTTCGTCGCCGGGCGCGCCGCTACGCTGGGCGACGCGCCCGCCGCCATCTGGTTCGGGGACGGCATCACGCTGTCCTATGCCGACCTCCATCGGCGTTCCGACGCGCTGGCGGCCGCGCTGCTGGCCCGCGGCATCCGCAAGGGCGCGCATGTCGCGCTGATGATGCCCAACGTGCCCGAGTTCGTGCTGTCGTGGTTCGCGCTCGCCAAGCTCGGCGCGGTGCTGGTGCCGACCAACACCGCCTATACCAGCACCGAGCTCGACTATCTGCTCAACCAGTCCGACGCGCAGGCGCTCATCACCGACGCCTCGCTGCTGCCGGCGCTGGAAGGCATGTCGAAGCGCCCGGCCGTGCTCGACGACGCGCGCGTCTTCGTGCGCGGCGGCGGCGCGCCTTACGTCTCGCTCGACGCCATGCTGGCCGAGGACCGCGAGTGGACCGCGCCGTGGCCGGTCGTCTCGACCGACCTGATGAGCCTGCAATACACCTCCGGCACCACCGGCTTCCCCAAGGGCTGCATGCTCACCCACGACTACTGGCTGCTGCTGGCGCTGTCGGCCGCGGCCGGCATGGGCGCCGACGCGGTGAAACGGTCCTTGCTGTGGGCGCCGTTCTTCTACATGGACCCGCAGTGGCAGCTCCTGATGACCATGCAGCTCGGCGGCACCGCCTATGTCGCCAGGCGCATGAGCCTCAGCCGTTTCTTCGACTGGGCCCGGGATCTTCAGATCAACTACACCTATTTCCCGGAAGCCGCGCTCAAGACGCTGCCGCCGAGCGACAGGGACAAGGAGATGTCGCTGCGCTACATCAACGCCTTCGGCTGGTCGCCGGCCTCGGTCAGGGAGGCCGAGGAGCGGTTCGGCGTCATCGCCCGCGATTCCTTCGGCATGACCGAGATCGGCGCCGGCATGCTGGTGCCGGTCTCGGCCACCCACAAGCTCGACAAGCGCACCTGCGGCGTCGCCGCGCCGTTCCGCGAGACGCGGGTGATCGGCGAGGACGGGCGCGAATGCGCCCCCGGCGAGGCGGGCGAGCTGCAGATCCGCGGCCGCTCCATCCTTCTCGGCTACTACAAGCGCCCCGACGCCAATGCCGAGAGCTTCGACGGCGACTGGTTCCGCACCGGCGACCTCTTCATCCGCGACGAGGACGGCTATCTCTCCATCGTCGGCCGCATCAAGGACATGGTGCGCCGCTCGAGCGAGAACATCTCGGCCCGCGAGGTCGAGGCCGTGCTGGAGGAGCTGGAGCAGGTCGAGGAGGCGGCCGTGGTGCCGGTGCCCGACCCGCTGCGCAAGGAGGAGGTCAAGGCCTATCTCAAGCTCAAGCCGGGCGTGGCGCGCGAGGATTTCTCGCTCGACGCCCTGTTCGAGCACTGCCGCAAGAACCTCGCCGCCTTCAAGGTGCCGCGCTACGTCGCCTTTATCGACGACTACCCGCGCACCCCCTCGCACAAGATCGCCAAGCCGAAGCTGATCGCGGCGGCCGGCGACCTGCGCGCCGACAGCTTCGACCGCGTCGACAATATCTGGCGCTGACGCCTCAGCCCTGCATGCGCCGCTGCAGCACGGCGAGCGTCAGCGCCGCGACGAGGATGATGCCGGAGAGCGCGT
>JACZJD010000772.1 GCA_014860725.1 Aquamicrobium sp. | reverse complement strand
CCTTCGCCTCGACCCTTTTCGGCCGCCGCCCTGTCGCGGACGAGCTCGCCGCAGCCGCGCCGCGCCGCAGGCAGGCACGCCCGGTCGAGGAGGACGATCTCGACGACGAGGACGAGAGCGAGGATCGCGACGGCTTCATGGTGGCGGCCATCGGCGCGGCGACGCATTGGTGGCTGTCCGCCCAGGCCTTCGCGCGCCGCAAGCTCGCCGCCATGCCGCGCCGCCACGACGAATGGGACGACGAGGACGATGATTTCCCCGCGCCGCGCATCACGGTCCGCTCTGGCGGACGCTCTGGCGCCCGCATCGAGCCGGGCTTCGGCGAGCCCGCGCCCGACTTCGACGACGAGCCACCCTTCGAGGTCGAGCGTGCCCATGCCGGGCGCATGCCCGCCGGGGACGATTACAACGACGAGGACGACGTCGTCATCCGCCCGACGCCGGAACATGCATCCGCCGCGCAGGTGCGCCACTTCCGCTCCGATGCCGCGACCCGCGTCGAGGCGCCGGCGCCACGGCCGCTTGAGGGCGCGCGCGTCCGGCGCGAGGCACAGCGCTCGCTGATCGGCCCGGCCGAGTTCGAGCTGCCGTCGCTGCACTTCCTTTCCGAGGCCAAGAACGTGGTGCGCGATCCGTCGCTGTCGCAGGAGGCGCTGGAGCAGAACGCGCGCCTGCTCGAGGGTGTGCTGGAGGATTTCGGCGTCAAGGGCGAGATCATCCATGTGCGGCCCGGCCCGGTGGTCACGCTCTACGAGCTGGAGCCCGCGCCCGGCATCAAGTCCAGCCGCGTCATCGGCCTCGCCGACGACATCGCCCGCTCGATGAGCGCCATCGCCTGCCGCGTCGCCGTGGTGCCGGGGCGCAACGCCATCGGCATCGAGCTGCCCAATGCAAGGCGCGAGACGGTCTATCTGCGCGAGCTGCTGGCCAGCCGCGACTTCGAGCAGGCCAAGGCGAAGCTCGCGCTCGCGCTCGGCAAGACCATCAACGGCGAGGCGGTCATCGCCGACATCGCCAAGTTCCCGCATCTGCTCGTCGCCGGCACCACCGGCTCCGGCAAGTCGGTGGCGATCAACACCATGATCCTGTCGATCCTCTACCGCATGACGCCGGAGGAATGCCGCCTGATCATGATCGACCCCAAGATGCTGGAGCTTTCCGTCTACGACGGCATCCCGCATCTCCTCAACCCCGTCGTCACCGACCCGAAGAAGGCGGTGGTCGCGCTCAAATGGACCGTGCGCGAGATGGAGGACCGCTACCGCAAGATGTCCAAGGTGGGCGTGCGCAACATCGACGGCTTCAACCAGCGCGTCGGCCAGGCGCAGAAGAAGGGCGAGCAGATCACCCGCACGGTGCAGACCGGCTTCGACCGCGAGACCGGCGAGGCGATCTACGAGACCGAGCATCTCGACCTCGAGCCCATGCCCTACATCGTCGTCATCATCGACGAGATGGCCGACCTGATGATGGTCGCCGGCAAGGACATCGAAGGCGCGGTGCAGCGTCTGGCGCAGATGGCGCGTGCGGCCGGCATCCACGTCATCATGGCGACGCAGCGGCCGTCGGTCGATGTCATCACCGGCACGATCAAGGCCAACTTCCCGACCCGCATCTCCTTCCAGGTGACGTCGAAGATCGACAGCCGCACCATCCTCGGCGAGCAGGGCGCCGAGCAGCTGCTCGGCATGGGCGACATGCTCTACATGGCCGGCGGCGGCCGCATCCAGCGCGTCCACGGGCCGTTCGTCTCCGACGACGAGGTCGAGAAGGTGGTGGCGCATCTCAAGCTCCAGGGCGCGCCGGAATATCTCGACGCCATCACCGAGGACGACGACGAGGACGAGGACGGCGGGGCGAAGGGCTCATCCTCCGGCGGCGGCAATTTCGACGATTCGGACGACCCCTACGACCAGGCCGTGGCCGTGGTGCTGCGCGACGGCAAGGCCTCGACCAGCTACATCCAGCGCCGGCTCGGCATCGGCTACAACCGCGCCGCCTCGATCATCGAGCGCATGGAGCAGGAGGGCATCGTCGGCCCGGCCAACCATGCCGGCAAGCGCGAGATCCTGGTGCCGACCGAGGAGGACAAGTTCTGAGACGGCGCAACCGAACGGCCCCCGCCCCGTTGTGGAGCGACGGG
>JACZJD010000771.1 GCA_014860725.1 Aquamicrobium sp. | reverse complement strand
GCGCCGTGCCCCTGGCCGGCTTCTCGACCATGGCGGTGATCTCGAAGCCGCCGCCGACCTCCGCGCCCTTGGCGACGATGCCGTATTTGTGCGCCTCGGCCGGGTCGCATTCCTGCACGGCGACGACGTTGCCGCCGCTCTTCTCGTAGAGGTCGACCATGCCCTTCAGGCAGCTTTCCTGCGAATGCATGATCATGTCGGGCAGGAGCAGCGCGAACGGCTCGTCGCCGACCAGCTCGCGCGCGCACCACACCGCATGGCCGAGCCCCAGCGGCTCCTGCTGGCGGGTGAAGCTCGTCTGCCCCGGCGCGGGCTGGAGCGCGCGCAGCCGGTCGAGCTGGTCGGTCTTCCCGCGCTGCGCCAGCGTGTCGTAGAGCTCGAACTGGATGTCGAAATGGTCCTCGATCACCGCCTTGTTGCGGCCGGTGACGAAGATGAAATGCTCGATGCCCGCCTCGCGCGCCTCGTCCACCACATACTGGATCACCGGCCGGTCGACGACCGTCAGCATCTCCTTGGGAATGGCCTTGGTCGCGGGCAGGAAGCGGGTGCCGAGGCCAGCAACGGGGAAGACGGCCTTTCTGACTTTGCGCATCTTTATCGAGGTCTCACGGTTGGGAAGGACGGTGTTTCGCGGGCGACATTTTCATGCCGAGATTGACGAATAGCGAATCGCGGTACGCTTGCAACGGCGGTGTGGAGAGGCAGATTGTCCGTTTTGGGCGCCCGGAAGGGTTTATGGTAAACTTTTTCCTAACTCCGATGGGCCATGAATGGTTCCTCATGCGCATGCGAAAGGAGACATCCATGACCGTACTCGCTTCCGGCGGGCGCTTCGCGTCGCTCCTCAGAGCGGCCGGCCTTGCGCTTGCCCTGATCCTTCCCGCCCTGATCCTGCCGACGACCCCGGCTCTCGCCGACGCCAAGTTCCAGCGCTGGATCGCCGATTTCCGCGCCACCGCGACGTCGAGCGGCATCAGCCGCGCCACCTATGACCGCGCCTTCCGCAATGTCGTCGCGCCCGATCCGGAAGTGCTGGAGAAGGCCCGCTACCAGCCGGAGTTCACCGCGCCGGTGTGGGACTATTTCGACAACCGCGTCAACGAGAACACCGTCCGCACCGGCCGCGAGATGGCGCGGCAGTGGAAACCCTGGCTCGACCGCATCGAGCAGGCCTACGGCGTCGACCGCCACATCCTGCTCGCCATCTGGTCGATGGAATCGAGCTACGGCGAGGTGCTGAAGAACGACAAGGTGATGCGCAACGTCATCCGCTCGCTGGCGACGCTCGCCTATGCCGACCAGCGCCGCGCCAAGTTCGCCCGCCAGCAGCTGATCGCGGCGATGAAGATCCTGCAGAGCGGCGACATCGACGAAAGCCACCTCAAGGGCTCGTGGGCCGGCGCCATGGGCCACACCCAGTTCATCCCGACGAGCTACCTCGCCTATGCGGTCGACGCCGACGGCAACGGCAGGCGCGACATCTGGAACTCGGTGCCGGATGCGCTGGCCACCGCCGCCAACCTCCTGCGCAAGAACGGCTGGCAGAGCGGCAAGACCTGGGGCTACGAGGTGACGCTGCCCGAAGGCCGCAAGTTCCCCGGCGGCTCGATGTCGCTCTCGAAGTGGGATGCGATCGGCGTCAAGCGGGCGCGCGGCAAGCCTTATCCGTCGCCGGGCGACAGCGCCGAGCTCAAGGTGCTGGACGGCCGGGCGGGGCCGGCCTTCCTGATGATCAAGAACTTCCACGTGCTCAAGCGCTACAACAACTCCGACCGTTACGCGCTCGCCGTCGGCCTCCTCGCCGACGAGATCGCCGGCTATGGCGGGCTGGTGCGCGACTGGAACCGGCCCTTCACCCGGCTCTCCTTCGCCGAGACGCAGGAATTGCAGAAGCGGCTCTCCGCCCACGGCTATTACGACGGCGAGATCGACGGCAAGATCGGCACGGGTTCCCGCGCCGCGATCAAGGCGCTACAACAGCGCCTCGGACTGGCCGAGGACGGCCACCCCAGCAGGGAGCTGCTGCTGAAGCTGAGGGGACAATAGGGCACGATCCCGGAAGGCGGACGCCGCTTTCCGGATAGATCGTGCCCGAACGAACGGGCGACCATGGAGCACGCATGAAAGCAGCCGCCTCGCCTCTCGGGCACCTTGCGCGCGTCGTCTGCGCGGGGCTGATGCTTGCGCTCGCCCTGCCCGTCGCCGGCGCGCCGTTCGGCGCGGGCGCCGCGC
>JACZJD010000770.1 GCA_014860725.1 Aquamicrobium sp. | reverse complement strand
GTGCGGGGCGACAGGCCCGGCCAGCGCGCGCCGTCCGGCCGAGAAGCGCATCGGCCGCCGGCGTCGCGGCTACCGCACCATGCTGCGGGTGACGAACCGGCTCTATCGGAGCATCTCCGGCGACCATGGCCCGGACTTCGCGGCCGTGGGCACCAACCTGCCGCAGGCCGCGCTGCTGCATTTCGGCGGCGAGGTCCGCCAGGAGGCGCGCCGGCAGACGATCTACCAGCACTATGACGAGCGCACCGACACCTTCGATCCGCTCTTCCGGACACGGCGGCGCTCGAACTTCGCGCGCGAGGTCGACGTCGCCGCGCACACCATCACCGTGCCGGCCCGCCCGTACATCTACGTCGACGACGACGATGCGGCCGAGATCGAGCACATCGCCGAGGATGGGTTCCGGCGCGAGGCCGGGCTTGAGGGAGGCCGGCCGTGAGCATCGTCGGAGAGGTCATCGCGAAGCTGAAGGCGATCTCGCCGGCGCCGTTCGCGATCGTGGAAGGCGCCGTCGAGCTGGCGGCGCTGAAGGGGCGGCCGACGGCGCTGCCCGCGGCCTACGTCTTCGTCAAGCAGGAGATGGCCGGACCGAACGAGCGCATGACCGGGCCGGTGCTGCAGCCGCTGGAGCAGGACGTCGCCGTCGTCATCATCACCGAGAACCTTGCCGACCTTCCCGGCGAGCAGCTCGGCGAGGATCTCGAAGTGCTGAAGCACCGGGTCCGCGTCGCACTGCTCGGCATGGTGCCCGCCGGAGCCCACAGCGGCACGCCGCTCGAATACGTCTCCGGCGAGGTGGTCAGGATCGGCGGCGGCCTCGTCTGGTACGAAAGCGTCTACTCGGCCTCTCTTTATATATGCGAGGCCGACGCCGAGCCCGGAGCCGACGATGAGGAGGGCCTGGACGATGGCATCACCTTCTAGGCCGGCCGCCGGCGGCTCCTACGTCCGCAGGTCGAGGGATGACGAGCCGGTGCTCGTCTCCCGCACCGTGACCGACCCGGCCGAGCTGCCGGCCCCGATCTTCGTCGGCATCGATCTCGGCCGCGAGGAGCCGGCGACCGACGCGCCGGACGCCGGCGAGGACACCCCCGACAAACCCGCCCGCCAGGGCAAGAGGAGAGGCAGGTAATCATGTCGAAGCGCTATTGGCGCAAGCTCGCGCTGCTGTTCAAGCTGGAAGCGGTGTACGCCACCGATGCGACGCCCACGGGCGAGGCCAACGCGGTCATGGCCTCGGATGTCACGTTCACGCCGCTCGAGGGTGGCGAGGAGAATCGGGACCTCCTGCTGCCGTACCTCGGCAACCAGGGCGTGATCCTGACCGGCCTGCATGCACGCCTGGAGTTCTCCGTGGAGCTTGCGGGCTCCGGCGCCGCCGGCACCGCTCCCCCCTGGGGCGGCATCCTGCGCGCCTGCGGCATGTCCGAGACGATCACCGAGGACACCGACGTCGAGTATGCACCGGTCTCCGACGCCTTCGAGAGCGGGCCCATCTGGTACAACCGCGACGGCGTGAAGCACGCGATCGTCGGCTGGCGCGGCAATGTCGCGCTCCAGCTCAATCCGGGTCGCATCCCCAAGCTGCGCTTCACCGGCCTCGGCCTCCACGGCACCGCGCCGTCCGACACGGCCCTGCCGACCGTCGATCACACCGGCTGGATGACGCCGGTGGTGGTGTCGAAGGCCAACACGACGTTCTCGCTGCACGGCCATGCCGGCCCCACCGAAAGCGTGTCGATCGACCTCGGCAATCAGGTCGAGCCGCGCATGCTGATCGGCGAGGAGGCCGTCATCATCAGCGACCGCCGCGCGTCCGGCTCGGCCGTCATCGAGGCGAAGCTGCTCGCGGTGAAGAACTGGGACGCGATCGCCCGCGCCCACACGCGCGGGGCGATGGCGATCCAGCACGGCACCGTCGCCGGCAACATCGTCCAGCTCGCCGCGCCGGCCGTCCAGATCGGGCGGTGGAGCGAGGGCCAGACGCAGAACATCGTCAACAACACCCTGCCGCTGATGCTGTGTCCGGCGACCGGCAACGACGAGCTGGTCATCACGGTCAAGTAGCGGCTCGAACGAAGCTCGAAGGCCGTTCGAACGGCCTTCGCAGTCCCCCTCAAGGAGGTCTCGCACCATGAAATTCGTCCTCACGTCCGAACACGTCTACTGGTGGCCGGTGAAGGTCCGGCTCCCCGATCCCGACCCCAAGCGGGCCGGCAAGATCGTGGAGCAGGAGTTCATGATGCAGTTCGCGGCCATCTCGAGCGATGAGGCGCGCGCCGTCATGGAGGAGATCGCCGCGCTGCCCGAGGCGGAGCGGGCCGAGCGGGAACACGATCTGATGCTGCGCGTGGCGCGCGACTGGAGCGGCGTCTACGCCCAGGACGGCGAGGTCGCCTTCAGCCCGGACGTGCTGAAGAGCATGCTCGGGATCGGCTTCTACCGGCTGGCGATCTACCGCGCCTACAACGACAGCATGACCGGCGAGGCGGCGCGCAAGGGAAACTGAGGGAGGCCGCGCGGGCCTGGGCGCTCGGCCGATCAGGGAAGGAAGACGACACCAGGCCTATGGCGGTCGATCGCGAGACCGCCGAAGAGTTCGCCGCGCTCGGCGTCCACATCGAAGCTGAAGAGACCGATGAGGATGCAGATGCAATCAAAGTCTGGGACGTCAACCGCGACGCCGTCTGGCTCTTTCTCGATCTGGAAACGCAGTGGCGCGCCGTCATCGGGCTGCGCGGCCTCATCTGGCTCGGCCTCGACTATGTCGCGGCCGAGACGCTCATGCGGGCGCGCGACTTCGGCCGGAAGAAGCGCGGCCGGCTCATCGAGGATCTGCGCGTGATGGAACGTGAGGCCCTCGACACCTTCGCGAAGC
>JACZJD010000769.1 GCA_014860725.1 Aquamicrobium sp. | reverse complement strand
GCTCATGCGCGTCGGCCGCCTCGCGCACCAGCTCGACGCGCATGAGCTGCGCCGTGACCGCCTGCCGGAGATTGCCGAGCATCGCCTGGAACAGCTCGAACGCCTCGCTCTTGTACTCGTTGAGCGGGTCGCGCTGGGCATAGCCGCGGAAGCCGACCACGGAGCGCAGGTGGTCGAGATTGACCAGATGCTCGCGCCACAGATGGTCGAGCGTCTGCAGCACGATCGACTTCTCGACATAGGCCATGATGTCGGGGCCGAAGCGCTCGGCGCGGTCCCTGGCCGCGGCCTCCGCCGCCTCGCTGATGCGCTCGCGGATCTGCTCCTCGTCGATGCCCTCCTCGGCGGCCCATTCCTCGACCGGCAGGTCGAGGTTGAGATAGGAGCGCACGCCTTCCTTGAGGCCGGCCACGTCCCACTGCTCGGCATAGGCCGTCTCGGGGATGTGCTTGGCGACGAGGTCGTCGATCACGTCCTGCCGCATCTCGGCGACGGTCTCGCCGAGGTTCTCGCCGTCCATCAGCTCGATGCGCTGCTCGAACACCACCTTGCGCTGGTCGTTCATCACGTCGTCGAACTTGAGCAGGTTCTTGCGGATGTCGAAGTTGCGCGCCTCGACCTTCTTCTGCGCCTTCTCCAGCGCCTTGTTGATCCAGGGATGGATGATGGCCTCGTCCTCCTTGAGGCCGAGCTTCTGCAGCATCGAATCCATGCGCTCGGAGCCGAAGATGCGCATCAGGTCGTCCTGCAGCGACAGGAAGAACTTGGAGCGGCCGGGGTCGCCCTGGCGGCCGGAGCGGCCGCGAAGCTGGTTGTCGATGCGCCGCGACTCGTGGCGCTCGGTGGCGAGCACGTAGAGGCCGCCGGCGGCGAGCGCCTGCTCCTTCAGCCGCTGCACGTCGTCGCGGATCGCCTTCTCCTTCGCGTCGCGCTCGGGGCCGGCCGGCATGTCACCCAGCTCCTGGCGGATGCGCATGTCGGCGTTGCCGCCGAGCTGGATGTCGGTGCCGCGGCCGGCCATGTTGGTGGCGATGGTGATGGCGCCGGGGCGTCCGGCTTGGGCCACGATCGCCGCCTCCTGCCCGTGGTGGCGGGCGTTCAGCACCTGGAAGTCCTTGAAGCCCTCGGCGCGAAGCCGCTCGGCCAGATATTCCGACTTCTCGATCGAGGTGGTGCCGACCAGCGTCGGCTGGCCCTTGGCGTGCGCCTCGCGGATTTCCTTGACGATCGCCTTGTACTTCTCCTCGACGGTCCGGTAGACCTCGTCGTCCTCGTCGATGCGCTTGACGGGCAGGTTGGTCGGAATCTCGGAGACCTCCAGCCCGTAGATGTTGCCGAACTCCTCGGCCTCGGTCAGCGCCGTGCCGGTCATGCCGGCGAGCTTGCCGTACATGCGGAAGTAGTTCTGGAAGGTGATGGAGGCCAGCGTCTGGTTCTCCGGGTGGATCTGCACCTTCTCCTTGGCCTCGAGCGCCTGATGCAGCCCTTCCGAGAAGCGGCGGCCGGGCATCATGCGGCCGGTGAACTCGTCGATGATGACGACCTCGCCGTTCCTGACGATGTAGTCCTTGTCGCGCTGGAACAGCCGGTGCGCCTTGAGCGCGTTGTTGACGTGGTGGACGATGGCGACGTTCTCGACGTCGTAGAGGCCGTCGCCCTTGAGCAGGCCCGCCTCGCGCAGCCTGTTCTCCAGCTTCTCGGTGCCCTCCTCGGTGAAGGTCGCGGTGCGCTGCTTCTCGTCCACCTCGTAGTCGGCGGGCTCCAGCATCGGGATGAAGGCGTCGATGGTGTTGTAGAGGTCCGAGCGGTCCTCGAGCGGGCCGGAGATGATGAGCGGCGTGCGCGCCTCGTCGATCAGGATCGAGTCGACCTCGTCGACGATCGCGTAATTGTGACCCCGCTGCACCATCTGCGCGCGG
This sequence comes from Aquamicrobium sp., assembly GCA_014860725.1. The sequence continues at coordinate 1,054 of JACZJD010000769.1, read as the reverse complement.
TCGTACTTCATGTTGTCGCGCAGATAGTCGAAGCCGAGCTCGTTGTTGGTGGCGTAGGTGATGTCGCAGGCGTAGGCGTCCTTGCGCTCCTCGTCGGAGAGGCCGTGGACGATGATGCCGGTCGTCAGCCCGAGGAAGCTGTAGACGCGGCCCATCCACTCGGCGTCGCGCCGGGCGAGGTAGTCGTTGACGGTGACGACGTGCACGCCCTTGCCGGAAAGCGCGTTCAGATAGACGGGAAGCGTCGCCACCAGCGTCTTGCCCTCGCCGGTGCGCATCTCGGCGATGCCGCCGCCGTGCAGCACCATGCCGCCGACGAGCTGGACGTCGAACGGCCGCAGCCCGATGGCGCGGCGCGCCGCCTCGCGCACCGCGGCGAAGGCGGGAACGAGCAGGTCGTCGAGCGACTTGCCCTCGGCAAGCTCCTTGCGGAATTCGTCCGTCTTGGCCCGCAGGGCTTCGTCGGACAGCGCCTGCATGTCGTTCTCGAGCGCGTTGATCGCCGCGACACGCGGGCGCAGGCCCTTGATGCGGCGGTCGTTGGAGGAGCCGAAAATCTTGCGGGCGAATGCGCCAAAGCTGACCATGAATGGTCCTTTCAGAACGGAACGTCGGGCCTGGCTGCGGCCCTGGCCCGCCGCGTCGTCGCATTTCGCGGGCCGGAAAGCTGGAAACGGCGTCCGCAAATCGCTTCTGGACGCCAAGCCGAAGGACAGATAAGAGGGGGCACAAGCGATGTCAACGCCGCTCGCCCTGCCGTAAGCGCGCTGAAAATCGCCACATTTGCGCCGGTTTGAGGCGGTTCATCCCAGCCCGGCAATCCCCTACTGGAGTCCTTTCCATGCAGCATCCCCTCCGCGGCCTGTCGATTGTGCGCATCGGCGCCGCCGCCGCCATGATCGCGTTCTCGGCTCCCTTCGCCTTCGCGCAGCAGGACGCGGTGGTGGCCACGGTGAACGGCGAGCCGGTCACCGAGACCGACCTCGCGGTCGCCATGGCCGACCTCGACCAGCAGTTCGCGCAGCTTCCCGAGGAGCAGCGCCGCGCCGCCGCG
>JACZJD010000115.1 GCA_014860725.1 Aquamicrobium sp. | reverse complement strand
GAGGAGCAGGATGCCGAGCCTGAAATATCATCTCGTCGCCTTCGTGCTGCGCCACACGCGCAAGAAGGCGTTCGCCAGCCCCGAGGGCCTGCATGCCCGTATCGCCAGGGTGCGCAAGGAGGAGGACCATCGCCCGCCGGCCAGGGTCGCGGCACGGCTCGACGTCGCCGAGCGCGCGGTCGCGGGCTCGCCGGTCTACGAGGTGCGGCCGAAAGGCGGGGATGCGGCGCGGCGCATCCTCTACATCCACGGCGGGGCGTTCTGCTTCCAGATGACGCCGCACCACTGGGGCCTCGTGGCGGAGCTGGCCGAACGGCTTTGCGCCCATGTCACGGTGCCGATCTATCCGCTCGCGCCCGAGCACGGGCTGCCCGAGGTCGAGGCCATGATGGGCGAGGTCTATCGCGAGGTGCTGGGCGAGGCGCGGGAGGTGGCGATCGTCGGCGATTCCGCCGGCGGCACGCTGGCTCTGGCGCTGACCATGACGGCAGCAGGGTCGGGCTGGCCCATCGCCTCCCGTCTGGTCCTGATCTCGCCCGGCGTCGACATGACGCTCGTCAATCCGAGGGTGAAGGACTACGCCAGGGTCGATCCGTGGCTCGACATTCCGGGCGGGCTGGAGGCGATGCGGCTCTATGCCGGCGACCTGCCGGTGAACGATTGGCGCATCAGCCCGCTCTACGGCGACCTTTCCGTTCTGCCGCCGATGCTGGTGTTTTCAGGCACCCACGACATCCTCTATCCCGACACGGAGCTGTTCGCCGGGAAGGCGCGGGCTGCGGGCCGCAGCGTCGAGTTCGTCACCGGCGAGCGCATGTTCCACGTCTGGCCGCTGATCGACATGCCGGAGGCGAGGCCGGCGCGCGACAGGATGGTTGCCTTCCTCTCCGCCTGAGCCGCCCGCGGCGTCAGAACCCGCCGGTCTCGTGGAACGCCTCGAAGGTGGCGCGGATGTGCTCGGCCGCCGCCAGCACCGGGGCGGAGGCGTCCGACGCCACGACCATCGCCAGATTGTAGTTGGACAGCGTCGGCAGCCCCTCCTCCGGCCCCAGCGCCACGATGTCGTCGCCGATGAACGACTTCGGCAGCGGCGCGACCGCGAGATCGGCCAGGATCGCCGCGCGCTGGCCGGCGGTGTGGGCGCTCATATAAGCGACGCGGTAGTCGCGCCCCTCGCGGCCCAGCGCCTCCAGCGCGTCGGCCCGCCACACGCAGCCCTCCTCCCACAGCGAGACCGGAAGCGGCTCGCGCAGATAGGCGCAGCCGCCCTTGGCGCCGGCCCACACCACGGGCTCGGTGAGCAGGATCTCCGCGTCGGCCGGCACGTTGCGGCACACGGTGAAGAGCGTGATGTCGAGCTGCCGTTCCGCCAGGCGGCGGCGCAGGTTGACGCTCATGTCGATCGTCACGTCCACGGCGATCGACGGATGCGTCTGCGCGAAGCGCCTGAGCACGTTGGGCAGCACGCGCTCGCCATAGTCGTCGGGCGAGCCGAGCCGCACCACGCCGGCGATGTCCGGCACGATGAACTTCGACACCGCCTCGCGGTTCAGCGCCAGCATGCGCCGCGCATAGCCCATCAGCATCTCGCCGTCCTGCGTCAGCGACACCGAGCGCGCATCGCGCGAGAAGACGGAGACGCCCAGCGTCTCCTCCAGCTTCTTGATCTGCATCGACACCGCCGAGGGCGTGCGGAACACCGAGCTCGCCGCGAGCGTGAAGCTGCCGGTCTCGGCGATGGCGACGAAGGTGCGCAGCACGTCGAGGTCGAGCAGCGGCAGCGGATGGTTGAGCGGCGCGTTCATGATCGCCTCCAATCAAGTTTTCTGAATGAATTCATCATTCCATTTCGTTTGATTGAACATATGGCTGTGTCATAGTCAAGTCCGAAAGCGGCGGCAGCGTGGTCGCCGCTCCCGGGAAAAGGAGACAGCCATGTCGATCCTGAACACGATCAGCCGCCTCGCCTCCGACTACCGCATGCGGCGCCGGCGTCTCGCCACCTATATCGAGATTTCGAGCCTGCCGCGCGACATCCAGAAGGACATCGGCTGGCCCGACGCCGTCGACGAGCGGCGGGAGCCGCTGCGCTACCGGCGTTGAGCGGTACGAGGCCGTGCCGCGCTTGTCAGAATCCTCCACGACATCCCATTGACAGCGAAGCGATTTCCTGATGACGCTTTGCTGATCGCGACATGAGATGTCAGCGGGCCGCTTCAGTCCGGGAGGAGGCGCAAGTGTCCCAGGGCAACGCCGTCAAGCGCTCGATCGTCTTCTTTCTGGTGCCGGATTTCACCATGATCGCCTTCGCGACGGCGCTGGAGCCGTTGCGTTCGGCCAACCGGATGCTGGGCTATGAAGGCTATCGCTGGCGGCTTGCCAGCCTCGACGGAAAGCCGGTGCGCGCCTCGAACGGCGTCGAATGCGCCGTCGACACCTCGCTCGACGAGGAGCGGCGGCGGATGGCCGGGGCGGAGCGCCCGTCGATGGTCATCGTCTGCTCAGGGCTCAACGTCGAGACCTATCGGGAGAAGTCGGTCTTCGCCTGGCTGCGCGAGACGCACAATCGCGGCATCGCCGTCGGCGGCCTGTGCACCGGGGCGCACGTGCTGGCGCAGGCGGGGCTGCTTTCCGGCCGCCGCTGCGCCATCCACTGGGAGAACCTGCCGGGCTTCGCCGAGTCCTTTCCCAAGGTCAACGTCTATGCCGACCTGTTCGAGGTCGACGCCAACATCTACACCTGCGCCGGCGGCACCGCCGCGCTCGACATGATGCTGAAGCTGATCGGCGACGATTTCGGCGACAGCGTCGTCAACCGAGTCTGCGAGCAGGTGCTGACCGACCGGGTGCGCAGCCCGACCGACCGCCAGCGCCTGCCGCTGCGCGCCCGCCTCGGCGTGCAGAACTCGAAGGTGCTGACCATCATCGAGCTGATGGAGGCCAACCTCGCGGAGCCGCTGTCGCTGGTCGAGATCGCCGACCATGTCGGCCTGTCGCGCCGCCAGATCGAGCGCCTGTTCAGCCAGGAGATGGGCCGCTCGCCCGCGCGTTACTATCTGGAGATCCGGCTCGACCGGGCGCGCCATCTCCTCATCCAGTCGTCGCTGCCGGTGGTGGAGGTGGCGGTGGCCTGCGGCTTCGTCTCGGCCTCGCACTTCTCGAAGTGCTACCGCGAGCTCTACGCCCGCTCGCCGCAACAGGAGCGCGGCGAGCGCAAGCCGCTGATGGCGGCCTGATGCACGCCCCCGAAAGCAGGAGCCGTTCTCGGGAGACACGCGTAAAAACAAGGCGTTGAGCCGCTCGCTTGAATCTTTCCCGCAGCGACGCGGCCGCTACCGGCCGCCTTCCCACATCCACGAGCGGTTGAGCCACATCTTCTCGCCGACCATGCAGTCCGAGCCGCCCATCTCCACCGCGGCGCGCAGCACGGGAAGCCGCCCGCCCGGCCGCGCGTCGCCGGCCAGCTCCAGCACCAGCTTGCGCCGCACCGCCTCGGGGAACTGGCTCCAGTCGTTGACCGGGATCATGAACGCCCCCGGCCCGCCGATCACGCAGTCGCGGTAATAGGCGTCGAGGTCGGATATCTCGAAGCGGCCGCCGAAGCCGCTCGTCGTCATCAGCGGCAGGCCGTTGATGGTGATGCCCTGCGACACCAGCGCGTCGCGCGCATCGTTCACCGGCGTGCCCTGGTTGTTCGGCCCGTCGCCGGAGACGTCGACCACCCGCCGCATGCCGCGATGCGGGCTCTCGGCGAAAAGGTCGCCGGCGAAGTGCAGCGCGCCGGAGATCGAGGTGCGCCGGGCGCTGTTGGGCGGGGAAAGCGTCAGCTTCTCGGCCACCTGCCGCGCATCCTCGGCGCCGGCGACGATGGTCCACGGCACGATGACGTGCTGCACGTCGGCGCCCGCCCACTCGACATAGGTGAGCGCGATCTTGCCGTGCATGCCGCTCTCGATGGCGCGGATGACGTCGCGGTGCTTCAGCGCGGCCGCATAGCCGTCGCGCTGGATGGCGAGCTCGTCGGGGGACATGGACAGCGAGACGTCGACCGCGAGGATCAGCTCGACATCGACCGGCTCGGCAGCGGCCTCCGCGGCGAAGGCGCTCGCCGCCGTGAGGATAAGGCCCGCCTGCAACGCAGGCCGGAAGCGCCGTGAGCGTGACATGCGGGCAGGATACGCGAACGACGTCCGATGGAAAGACAAACGGCCGGCGCGCCCGTGCCCTATCCCTTCACGTTTTTGCGACCGCGGGCCGCCTCAGCTGCGCGGCTTCAGGTTTTCGGGGTCGTAGAGCGCCCTGTAGCCGACCGCCGCCACCTCGGCCGGGAAGGTCTCGCCGAAATATTCGACCGCGACCCGCAGGCCCTCCCGGCACCAAGCCCAGGGCAGGTAGGCGAGCGCGATGTTCCTCCCCAGCGACGGCCCGTAGGCGACCGAGGTCGTATAGGAACGGCGGCCGAGCTCGTCGACCAGCGTCTCGCCCGTTTCCGGGTCCATCACCGGCATGGTGCCGACCGGATAGCGCACGACGCCCTTCGAATCGGTCGTGTCGGTCAGCACCAGCGTGCACAGCATGGCCGGCTGGTGCGCCCGCGCGCGGTATTCGAGATGCTTCGCCTTGCCGCGGAAATCCGCCTCCTTGACCTTGGGGCGCGCCAGATCGGCCTCGAACAGGTTGTATTCGGTCGTCAGGTCGGCGTTCTGGAGCCTGAGGCTCTTTTCCATGCGGCGCGAATTGGCATAGGTCTCGACGCCGAAGGCCATGACCCCCGTCGCCCGCAGCGCGTCCCACACCGCGAGCCCGTCCTCATAGGCCATGTGCAGCTCGAAGCCCTGCTCGCCGACATAGGAGATGCGGAAGGCATCAACGTCCTTTCCCGCGATGCGCACCGGCCTGATGGTGGCGAAGGGGAAATTCTCCGGCAGCAGCGCATCGGGCTCCTCCACCGCCTTCTGCAGCGTCGCCCGCGCGTTCGGCCCCCAGATGCCGATGGTGACGCGCTTTTCCGTCATGTCGGTGATGGCGACGTCGAAGCCCCTGTCCCCGGCGACCCGCCTCATATAGGCGAGGTCGCGCGGGCCGGCATCCGCCCCGTCGATGACGCGACAGCGGTCGGCAAGCCGCATCACGGTCAGGTCGGCGCGCACCATGCCCTCGTCGTCGAGGAAATGGGTGTAGATGCCGCGGCCGATATTGGCATCGCCGCCGATCTTCGCCGCGCACAGCCATTCGAGGAGCGCGACATGGTCCGGCCCCTCGACGTCGTAGATGGCGAAATGCGACAGGTTGACGATGCCGCAATCCTCGCTCATCGCCAGATGCTCGGCGTTGGAGACGCGCCAGAAATGGCGGTTGTCCCACTCGTTCTCGCGCACCGGCACGCGCGCGCCGTACTTTTCCAGGAGATGCTCGTTGGCGGCATAGCCGTGGGCGCGCTCCCAACCGCCCAGCTCCATGAAATACCCGCCCAGTTCCTTCTCGCGCTCGTGGAAGGGCGAGCGGCGGACGTCGCGGCCCGTCGCATAGGGCTCGCGCGGATGGACGGCGGGATTGTAGACCTTGCACGCCGCCTCGCCGCAGCGCCCCTCGACGAATCCCGCGTCGAGCTGGTGGTCGTGGAAGCGGGCATAGTCGATGCGGGCGTGGTCGATCCTCGTGCGCCCGTCCGTCATCCAGTCGGCGACGAGCTTCGCCATGCCCGGCGCATCCTTGACCCAGATGGCGACCGCGTACCACAGCCCCGCGACCTTGCGGCTCTCGCCGATCGACGGGCCGCCGTCGGCCGTCACCTGCAGCAGCCCGTTGAAGGAGCGCCGCTCGTCGTAGCCGAGTTCGCCGAGGATCGGCGTCAGCGCGATGGCGCGCTCCAGCGGCTCGAGAATCTGCTCCATGTCGAGGTCGCGCTGCGACGGCGACAGCCGCGCCTCGCCCTTTTCCAACAGGTCGCGCGGGTGGACGAGGCGCGGATTCGTCTCCTCGTAATAGCCCCACTCGATCATGCCGCCCTCGGAGGTGACGGGGTCGCCGGTGTCGCGCATATAGGCGGAGTTGCCCTGGTCGCGCAGCAGCGGAAAGCCGATCTCCTTGCCCGTGCCGGCGAACTCCGTATAGGGGCCGAAGAAGGTCAACGGGTGGTCGATGGGCATCACCGGCAGGTCCTCGCCCGCCATTTCGGCGATCAGCCGCCCCCACAGGCCGGCGCAGACCACGACGAGGTCGGCAAGGATGGTGCCGCGCTCCGTCACCACGCCCCGGATACGGCCGTCCTCGATGAGGAGCGACGTCGCCGATGTGTTGGCGAAGGCCCGGAGCTTGCCCGACGCCTCGGCCATGTCGACGAGCTTGCCGGCCACCGTCTGCGAGCGCGGCACGACGAGGCCGGCGTCGGGGTCCCACAGGCCGCCCTGTACCAGGCTCTCCTCGATCAGCGGGAATTTTTCCTTGATCTCCGCCGGCCCGATCAGCCGCGCCCGGGTGCCGAACGCCTTGGCGGAGGCCACCTTGCGCCTGATCTCGTCCATGCGCGCATCGTCGCCGACGCGCGCCACCTCGAGCCCGCCGACGCGGTCGTAGTGGCCGAGCCTGTCGTAGAAGTCGATGGAATAGAGCGTCGTCCAGCAGGAGAGGAAATCGTGGCTGGTCGTGTAGCAGAAGTCGGAGGCGTGCGCGGTCGAGCCGATGTCGGTCGGGATGCCCGACTTGTCGATGCCGACGATGTCGTCCCAGCCGCGCTCGATCAGATGGTGGGCGAGCGAGGCGCCGACGATGCCGCCCAGCCCGACGATGACGACCCGCGCCCTTTGCGGAAACTCTGCCATGGACCCCTGCTCCGACATGGTTGTGGGAGCCGACTATAGGGCGGCGCGGCGGCCGGGTCGAAGCCTGTTTGCGACATCGCGCCGACGCGGCGGGACCAGACATGCGTCCGGAAATGCGAAAAGGCCGGGCATGGGCCCGGCCTCGCGAATGGCGGCCTCGATAAGGCTCAGAAGATCTTGCCGCGGCTCGCCTCGATCTCCAGCCGCTCGGTGCCGGTCAGCACCTCGCGGTCGCCGTTGGGCATGGTCACGAAGCAGCCGGTCGGGCAGATCTCGATGCTTTCGCCGGGGCCGATCGACAGCTCGACCTGCTCGCCGCCCTCGGTGACGATCAGCGTGTGCGCGGTGTCGTCGCGATTGGTCACCGTCGCGGCCGACGCCGCCGCGGGCGTGGCGATCGCCACCGTGACGGCCATGGCGACAAGAAGCTTGTTCATCCGCTCGTCGGTGTTTCCACCGCCTCCGTTGGAACGGGGCTTCGCCCCTTTTCGGACATACATATATCGACCCCAAGCTGAACGGCAACTGAACGGACCTCAGGCGCCCTCGGTCTCCATGCCGGTCGGCGCCGGCGGCTTCTTCTCCTGCGGCTTCTTCTCCTGCGCGGCGCCCTCTCCCGCCTTGCCCTTGCGGGCCGGCCTCGCCGCGCCCTCCTGCTCCGGCTGCGCCGCGGCGAGAACCGCGGGCGGAGGCGCCTTCAGCTGCAGCTCGCGCGAGGAGGCCGGCATCTCGATGCCCTCCTCCCTGAACCGCTCGACGATCCTGAAACGCAGCTCGTTGGTGAAGGCGAGCGTGCCGGTGATGTCCGGCACCACGGCGCGGATGACGAAGTTGAGCGCGCCGTCGGCGAAGCCGGAGAAATCCACGGAAGGGGCCGGGTTCTTCAATATGCCCTGCTGCTCGCCGATGATCTCGGTCAGCACCGCATGGACGTGGCGCGGGTCGCTCCCGACGTCGACGTTCACCGGAACGTCGACGCGGCCGAGCCGGTTGCGCAGCGTCCAGTTGCCGACCGCGGCGTTGATGAGCTCGGAGTTGGGCAGGATCACGGTCTGGCGGCGGAAGGTCTCGATCTCGGTCGCGCGCACGGAAATCTTGCGCACATTGCCCTCGACGCCGCCGGCCACGATCCAGTCGCCGACCTTGAACGGTCGCTCGGCGAGCAGGATCAGGCCCGAGACGAAGTTGTTGACGATGTTCTGCAGGCCGAAGCCGATGCCGAGCGACAGCGCGCCCGCGACCAGCGCCAGGTTCGACAGGTCGATGCCGGCGGCGGAAATGCCGATCAGCGCGGCGAGCGCGATGCCGGCATAGCCGACGGCGGTGCTGATCGAGTTGCGCACGCCGGCATCGACGCGCCCGCGCGCCATGACCTTGCCGTCGAGCCAGCGCTGGAAGCCGCGCGTGCCGAAATAGCCGATCAGGAAGACCAGGATGCCGCTCAGGATTCCGATCAGCGAGATCGAGATCGAGCCGATCCGGACCTCGTTGGCGAAGTTGTAGGTCCAGGCCTGGATGTCGCCCCACTGGAAGCCCCACTGCAGGAAGATGAGCGGGATGCCGACGGCCAGCACGAGGAGGTTGATGACGATGGACAGGACAAGGCCGAGCTGGTCCTCGGTCGCCTCGTCCATGTTGAAGCGCGTGCGCAGCTGCCGGCCGAGGCTGGTCCGCCCGAAGGCGCCGACCTCCGAGACCGCGCTGGCCGAGAGATAGCCGATATACATCGTCGCCAGGATCGCGCCGGTGATGACGATCTGCTGCGAGATGAAGCGGGCGAGGCCGATATAGCCGAGCAGCGCCGCGAGGATGGTGCCGCCGCCGAGCAGGAAGGCGAGCGCCCGGAACATCGGATGCCAGCGCCGCGGCCGGCCCGCCTCGTCCGTATAGGGGCGCACCAGGCCGATGACGACGACGAGGATGCCGACGATGATCGTCGCGAAGAAGCTCTTGGCCACGGTCAGCGACAGCGGCGAGCCCATCACCTGGTTGACCTTGCTGGCGACGAAGTCGAGGCCGGTGACCAGCGCCGTGACGCAGGTGAGCCAGAACAGCCCCCGCGCCGCGCCCGTATGCACCGGCACCAGCCGCCAGTTGGGCTTGCGCGGCGAGAACACGGCGCTCGACAGGCGATAGATGAAGAAGACGATGGCGATGACGTTGAACAACGTCACCATCATCTCGCCGATGTCGCGCCGCAGCACGCCGTAATAGCTGTAGAAGAACCATGTCGCGGCGAGGAACACGGCGAGCGCGGCCGAGGGAAGCAGCGTCGACCAGAACGCGACGGAGAGCCGGTTGAGATAGGACGGCTCCTCCTTGTGCGGGTCGGCGAGCAGCATGTCGCCGAAGAGCCGCCGGCCGCCGATCAGCAGCACACCGGCGGCGACGAGCGCGTAGAAGGTGGCGAGCAGCACCGACGACAGCTTGTAGGAGAAGACGAAGCGCAGCCAGGACGAGACGGCGTTGTAGACCTTGGTGCCCTCGGCCGCGAAATCCCCCAGCACAGCCGGGCTGATCGCCGCCGAGATGTCGTAGCGCCGCGACAGCGTGTTGGCGAAGAGGTCGCGGCGGATCTGGACGATCTCCTCGATCAGCCGGTTGATGCGCAGCGACACGGTCTCGGCCTCGCCGAGCAGCGCGTTGATCTCGGCCTTCTCCGCGATGAGGGCCTGCCGCTCCTCGGTCAGCGCCGGCGGTTCGGGCGGCTCGCCGTCGCCCCGCGCCGGGCCGATCTCGTCGAGGCGCTCGTTGATGGCGGCAAGGCGCGGCCGGAACGCCACGCCCGCCGCAATGAGGTCGCGCGCCAGCCCGTCGAGCGTGTTGCGGACCTCGACCAGCACGCCGTCGTCCTCGACATTGGCGCGCATGCGCGTCTCGAGCCGGTCGGTCTCGCGGATGATGCGGCCTATCTTCTCGCGCTGCTCGGCCACCACCTCGGGGCCGGGCGCGCGCACCGGCCCGATGGAGATGGCGCGGTCGGAGCCGCCGTTCTCCTGCGCCGTCGCGGCCGCGGGCGCCAGCGCGCCGGCAAGGAGCGCAAGCACGAGCAGGAGCCGCGAAAGAAGGGAAACCGGCAGCTTCATGCGCCTCGGCATCGTTCGGTCTCAGGAAAGGCCATTGTTAGGCGAGCAAGAAGGCGGCGGCAAGGCCGGCGCCTCCGGCGCTCAGCGCACGAAGGTGACGAATTCCTCCACCGGCGCGCGCTCGCTGCGCAGGGCGTTCTCCGGCTTCGATTCGTCCTCGTGGCCGAGCGCCATGCCGCACACCACCATCTCCTCCTCGGGAATGCCGAGCAGCGGCCTGATCTGGCGGTGATAGGGCGCGAAAGCCGCCTGCGGGCAGGTGTGCAGCCCCCGCGCCCGCGCCGCGATCATGATGTTCTCCAGGAACATGCCGTAGTCGAGCCACGAGCCGATGTTCAGCCGCCGGTCGATGGTGAAGATCATGCCCACCGGCGCGTCGAAGAAGGTGAAGTTGCGGTCGTGCTGGGCGCGCATGCGCTCCACCTCGCGGCGGCCGATCCCGAGCAGGCTGTAGAGCGCGAAGCCGACGGTGCGCCGGCGGGTCAGATAGGGCTCGAAGAACTGGTCGGGATAGTAGCGGTACTCGTCCCACTCGATCTTCTCCGGGCGGATGCCGCTGTCGAGGATGGCGCGCGATAGCGCCGCCTTGCGCTCGCCGGTGACGACATAGACCTTCCACGGCTGCATGTTGGTGCCCGAAGGCGCCCGCGAGGCGACGCGCAGGATGTCCTTCACCGTCTCGTCCGGCACCGGCGTCGGCAGGAACGCCCGCACCGAGCGGCGCGACACGATCGCCTCGTCGACGATATCGGTCACTTCGGTCTCGTGCTTGGTCATGTCGGGAGACAGCATTGACAGCCTTTCGCGAGCGCGGCGCGCCTCATCAGGCCGTAACGCATAGGCCAACACGCGGCGGCAGGCAATTCCCCGGCTTACTCCTCGAACGGCCCTCATTCCTCGAAAGGATCGGGCCGGCAGGCATAGACCACGCAGCTGTCGCTGTCGCGCGTGCGGATCGCCACCGGCAGCGCCACCTCGGGAAGCGCGCAGTAGCCGGTGCCAGCCACGAAGCGGTCGTAGGTATGCTGGCCCGTGGTCATGACCACGGCGCCGCGGCTGCCGATCAGCGCGCGGACGTCGCCGCATGTCATCCCGCGCGCATCCGGTCTCGCCTGCGCCAGGGCCGCGGACGAGAGCGCGGCCAGCACGGCCGCCGTCACCGCCGATCGAAACAGCATCGCCTTCCCTTTCCACTTCGATATGGGTCTCTTGCCGCATATGTAGCCGGCCGCGGCGCAATGGAAAGACATAACGTCGCGAAAAGCGGCTTCTTCGCGCCGGCCTTCGCCGCAAGGGGTTGCCCGCCGGGTGCGTCTGTTTTATCCGGGGTGCCGGGGCAGGCGAAATCCTGTGGCGGCAAGGCACTGTTAACCGTGTCGGCGGACAATGGCCGACGGGCGCGATGCGGGGTTCAGGCTTCGCATGTCGAGAGCAGTTAGGAGTAGACTTGACCGTGCAGAGCCCGCTTTTCCGGCGCCCCTCCCGGTTCATGCTCGCTGCCTTCTGCGCTGCGCTCGCCGCCGCGCCGCTCCCTGCGCACGCTTTCGAGATCTTCGGCATCAAGCTCTTCGGCTCGCGCACGCAGGCCGAGGAAGACCTCACCATCGGCGACCCGCAGCATTATGAGGTCGAGTTCGCCGTCGCCGACGAGGACGTCGAGAAGCGCCTCAAGGGCGCCTCGACGCTGTGGGCCGACCGCGACGAGCCGGCCTCGGGCGCGGCCGGGCTGATCGCCAAGGCGCGCGGCGACTACCGGCGTCTGCTGGCCGCGCTCTACGCCGAAGGCCGCTACGGCGGCACCATCTCGATCCGCATCGACGGCCGCGAGGCCTCCGACCTGCCGCCCGACGCCACGCTCGCCGAGCC
>JACZJD010000768.1 GCA_014860725.1 Aquamicrobium sp. | reverse complement strand
ACATGCTGCTGAAGACGAAATCCAGACCCGGATCAAAAAGCTCGCCAGACGCCGCGCTCTCGGCAAGGCCGGCTTCGAGAAAAGCCGCAGTCAGGCGCGCTGATGATCCGAGGCGGCTGCGGTCCTCGCCGGAGGCTTACGGCGTAGGTGACGGCACGGTCGAAATAGAGGATCGCCGGAGCGTCCGGCCGTCGTGCTCGCGCGCTCTTGAACAGGTCGAGAAGAACGAGGGGCGCGACCTCGATATCGGACGGGTGTCCCTCCCGATACTGGCGAAGCCAGGGCCGGTGCGGCGACCTCGGCTCGGGACTGGATTTGCTCATCGCGCCTGCGCTCCAATGTTCGGGGAAAGAGAAAATTCGCATCGCATGGCTAGACCGCCACCATGCCGCCATCCACGATCAGGCAATGCCCGGTGATGTGGCGTCCGGCCTCGCTCAACAGCAGCAGCGCAGGCCCCTTCAGGTCTTCCGGCCCGCCGACCCGGCCGAGCGGCACCGCGGGAAGCAGCGTCGCGCCGACCTTATCGATGAAGTCGCGCGCCATCTGCGAGTGGAAGAAGCCGGGACACAGCGCGTTGACATTGATGTTGTAGGCGCCCCATTCGGCGGCGAGCGCGCGGGTGAAGTTCACGATCGCGCCCTTGGAGCTGTTGTAGGCGATGATCTTCATGCCGAGATCGGGGCGGTTGCCGTAGAGGCCGCCGATCGAGGCGACGTTCAGCACCTTGCCCGCCCGTTTCGGAATGAAATGATGCTTGCCCACCGTGCTCGCCAGCACGAACGGCACGGTCATGTTGAGGGCCATCACCTCGTTCCAAGCCTCGAGCGAATGATCTTCGGCCGCGGCGAAGCGGCTGGTGCCGGCATTGTTGACCAGCATGTCGAGGCCGCCGAATCTGTCCGCCGCCTCGGCCACCAAGTCCGGGATGATCGCAACATCCTTGAGATCAGCGGCGACGGTGGCGACCCTGCCGCCTCTTTCCTCGAGCCCGGCGGCGGCGGCGGCGAGTTCCGCCTGCCTGCGAGCGATGAGCACGACGTTGCCGCCATGGTCGCAGACCACCTCGGCGATCTGCAATCCCAGCCCGCGCGATCCGCCGGTGATGAGGGCGGTCTTGCCGTCGAGATCGAACAGGTTCCTGCTCATGCGGCATCCTCCCGTGACAAGGGCCGCCGGATGAATGCCTCGAAGGCCGCCGCCCTGGCCTTTCCGCGGCCGGCGACACGGTCGTAGCGGACGGCGAGCGCGGCCAGTCGGCCGAAGCCGATCGCCTGCCCCAGAAAGAGCGGGCCGCCGCGGTCGGCCGGAAAGCCATAGCCGATGCGGAAAACGGCATCGAGGTCGGCCGCATTCCTTGCGAAGCGTTGCGCGAGGATATCCAGCGCCTCGGCGATCACCGCCACCATGCAGCGGCCGACGATCTCCTGCACGCCGATCTCGCGCCGCTCCAGCCCGAGCTGCCGTGCGCTGTCGATGGCGAGCGCCTCCGCCGCCGGATTGGGCCGCCCCTCACGACTGCCCGGCTCGTAGAG
>JACZJD010000767.1 GCA_014860725.1 Aquamicrobium sp. | reverse complement strand
GATCACCAGCACGTCGCAATGGGCGTAGCGCGCGGCATAGCGGTCGGGGTCGGCCTCCTCCGGCGCGTGGCCGAGGCCGGCGGCGGCGCGGATCACCGGCTCGTAGATCCGTTTCCAGGCCGCCTTCGGCCACATGAAGGTCTTGTAGTAGAAGCCGGCCGAGAAGAACGGCGAGGCGAGGCCGTTGAGCGCGCCGACGTCGAAGCGGAGCGACGGCCAGCGGTTCTGCGACACGGCCTGCAGGCCGTCATAGAGCTCCTGCACGGTGGCGCGGACATTGGGCGTGACGCGCCCGGCATCGCGGCGGATGCCGACCAGCGCGTTCGGCTCCTCCGGGCCCGCGCCGAGCACGCCACGCGGCCGGTGATACTTGAACGAGCGCCCCATGAGATGGATGCCGTTGGCGAGGAGCGCCGAGGCGAGCGTGTCGCCTTCGAGCCCGGCGAGGTTCTGCCCGTCGAAGGAGAAGCGCGCGACGCGCGCCGGCGTCAGCCGGCCATGGCCGGCGATGCGGAAGGAACCGCTCATGCGCCCTCTCCTTCCAGAACCGGCTTCGGCTCGCCGGCCTTGTAGGTGACGACGAACCTGTCGCTCACCGTGTCGCGCACCGCGTTGAAGAACCGGCCGCAGCCGTGGACGTGCCGCCAGCGCTCACAGGTGCGCCCCTTCGGGTTGTCGCGCAGGAACAGGAAGGCCTCGAAATCCTCGTCGCCGATCTCGTCGCCGGCGCCCGGCCGCACGAGATGCGCCTCGCCGGCATGGCGGAATTCCAGTTCCGGCCGCTCTTCCTCGCAATAGGGGCATCGGATGAGAAGCATGGCGTTCCTTCTCCTACAATTCGCCGGGGCCGATGTCGCTGCCGCGCGGCTGGTCGCACAGTCGCCTGCCGAGGCTGGCGAACGGCGCCACGCGCACGATGAGCTGCTCGATGCTGTCGACCGGCGCGAACAGGTCCTTCGCGCCCATGTTGACGAAGACGAGATCGAGCGGATTGGTGGACACGACCACCACGCGCGGCAGCTCGTGCTCCTCGTCGTCGCGCAGGCGGTCGACGAAATAGACCGTCCGCTCGCCCATCAGCCAGACGCACATGAGATAGCCGGAATCGACGGAGAACGGCCAGTCGCGCTCCCTGTCCGTGCGGTCGATGCGCTGGACGCGGAACGCATCCTCCGAGGTCGGGAAGTGGAACAGCCCGCGCTCGTTGACGGGCGAGATTCCGTTGGCGGGCCAGATCGTGTCGACGGGAACGAGGAAGCCCGCCTCCTCGGCGCACAGCCCGCGCCCCATCGTCTTGAACGGCGCCAGCCGGCGGATCAGCGTCTCGAGGCTGTCATAGGGCAGGTAGAGGTCGCGGTCCTCCAGCGAGGCGAGGAGCGCGAACGGGTTGGTCGAGACGATCACGCTGCGCGGCAGCGTCATGTTGCCGAATTCCTGCGGCACGTCCCCGCGCCGCGGCTCGGAGAACAGCACCGTCTCCCGCCCCTGAAGCGCGACGCAGGTCAGCGTGCCGCGCTCGACCGCGAACGGCCACTCGTGCGGCGTGTCGCCCCGGCCGA
>JACZJD010000766.1 GCA_014860725.1 Aquamicrobium sp. | reverse complement strand
TTGCCGCCGTCGACTGCTCGACCAGCGCGGCGTTCTGCTGCGTGCCGTGGTCGATGGTGGTGACGGCCGAGCTGATCTCTTGGATGCCGGTCGCCTGCTCGCGCGCGGCGGTGACGATGGACGAGACGTGATGGTCGATCTCCTGCACCTGGCTGACGATCGCCTCCAGCGCGCTGCCGGTCTGCTCGACCAGATCGACGCCGGCGCGCACCCGCTCGCCCGAGGTGGTGATGAGGGCCTTGATCTCCTTCGCCGCCGTCGCCGAGCGCTGCGCGAGCTCCCGCACCTCGTGGGCGACGACCGCGAAGCCCTTGCCCGCATCGCCGGCGCGCGCGGCCTCGACGCCGGCGTTGAGCGCCAGCAGGCCGGTCTGGAAGGCGATGTCGTCGATGACGCCGATGATGTTGGAGATGTCGTTGGACGACTGCGCGATCTCCTGCATGGCGGTGATGGCGTCGTGGACGATCACGCCCGACCTCTCCGCACCCTGCTTGGTGCGGGCGACGAGCGACCCGGCCTGCTCGGCCCGCTCGGACGAGCTCTGCACCGTGGCGGTGATCTCCTCGAGCGCGGCCGCGGTTTCCTCGACCGAGGCGGCCTGCTGCTCGGTGCGCCGCGCCATGTCGTCGGAGGCGGAACGGATCTCGTTGGCGCCGGAATCGATGGTGCGGGCGTTGTCGCCGACGGCGCGCAGCGTCGACTGGAGCTTGTCGAGCGAGGCGTTGAAGTCGGCGCGCAGCGTGTCGAGGCCCTGCGCGAAGGGCGTGGCGATGCGGTAGGCGACGTTGCCCTCGGCGAGCTGCTGCAGGCCCTCGGCCAGCGCATCGACCGCGAACTTGATCTGCGCCGCCTCCTCGGCCTTCTGGCGCTCGCGCGCCGCGCGCTCCTCCTCCTCCGACAGCGCCCGGTTGGCGTCGGCCTCGCGCTCGAGCTTGTCCTTGGCGACGGCGGCGTCGCGCAGCACGACGAGCGAGCGGGCCATGTCGCCGATCTCGTCGGCGGCGTCGGCCTCGGTGATCTCGACGTCCATCTGGCCGCCGGCGATGCGGCCGGTCGCGCCGATGATGCCTTCGAGGCGGCGGCGGAAGCGGCTCGAAATCATCACGCCGAGCAGGATCAGGAGAAGCGCGGCGCCGACGATGATGGCGATCGAGGTCCAGGCCATGCGCGTCAGATAGGCGTAGACCGTCTCCTGCGGCACGGAAACGACGGTGAACCACGAGGTGTCGTCGAGGAGCCGCACCGGCACGGCGACCGCGAGCCGGTCGACGCCGTCGGCGCCAACGACCTCCACCACCTCGCCGGGATTGTCCATCATGCGCCGCCAGGCGGACGCGTCCTCGGCGGTGTCCTTCAGCGGCCGGCCGAGGAACGAGGCGTCCGGATGGCTGACGAAGCTGCCGTCGCGCGACAGGAGCGCGACGAAGCCGGTGCCGAGCGGCCTGATGCCGGAAAGGGCCCTGGTGATGGCGTCGAGGCCGACATCGGCGCCGGCCACGCCGACCACGGCGCCGTCGACGACGATCGGCGCGGTCAGCGAGGTCATCAGCGTCGAGACGCCGTTCACGTCGTAGGCGAAGGGCTCCATGATGACCGGCCTGCGCGTGGTGAGCGGCAGGTGATAGTAGTCGCCGTCGCCGGGCTGCTCATAGCCGACCAGCGGCTCGAAATTGATGCTGCCGTCGGCATTCGTCGTCGCATAGGGGATGTAGCGGCCGGTGGCGTCGTGGCGCGGGGTGCCGGCGTAGTAGGAGTCGCGGCCGTCGAAGGCGTCGGGCTCGAAGCCGGTCCAGACGCCGAGGATGCCCGGCGTGTTGCTCTGGATCTGCGTCAGCATGCGGTCGGCCTGGGCGCGGTCGCCGCGCCGGCCGGCGCTCATCGCCTGCAGCGTGTCGCGCAGGGTGTAGACGACCTGCATGCGGGTTGCGATGCCGCCCTGGATCGTCGCGGCGCTGTTCTGCGCTGCCGCCCTCATCTCCGCGCCGCTCGCGGCCTTCATCTGCTGATAGGACATCACGAACAGGCTCGAGGCCGTCGCGACCGTCGCGATCACGCCCACGGCGACGATCGAGAAGATGTTCCTGGAAGTGGCAGTCTTGAACAGCATGGGGGGAAATGCCTTTCTGGCGATGTTCGACACCCTCCGCTTCACCACGGCGGAAGGGATTGCGACCTCGATTGCGATGCAGGAAGGATGCGCCCCGTCGAAGACCGCATCCCCCGCCAGCGCTCCTTCAACGGGCGCAACTCTGCGGGAGACCGATTAATTAACTCTGAACCAAATTGTCGCAGGCGGCCGGTTGCATCCACTTGTGCGTGAAACGCCGCCGCACCGTGTCGCCGGCCTGCGGCGCGGCGATTGCGCGGGCGCGGCGAACACACGATAATCGCGCCAATGTGGAGCACTCTCGCCGGCTACTGGCCCCATATCCTCGCCGTCATATCCGTCGCCATGGCGGCCGTGGCCATCGTTCACGTGGTGATGAACAAGGAGGAGGTGCGTTCCGCCATCGGCTGGGTGGGCGTCATCCTTCTGTCGCCCATCGTCGGGGCGGTGATCTACGCCATCGCCGGGATAAACCGCATCCGGCGGGCCTCGATGATCTCGGAGCGCCGGCGCTCGACCACGGGCGACCCGCGGCATCAGGCGCATCTCGACGTGTCGCGGGCGCTGGTCGCCGACCAGTTCGGCGAGTGCTTCGCGGCGATGAAGACGCTGGGCGACCGCGTCGCCAAGCACGCGATGACGGTGGGCAACACCATCCGGACCCTCGACGGCGGCGACGAGGCCTATGCCGGGATGATCGCGGCCATCGACGGGGCCCGGCGCAGCATCATCCTCGAAACCTACATCTTCGACCGCGACGCCATCGGCCTCAGGATCGCCGAGGCGCTTGCCCGCGCCCGCCGCCGCGGCGTGGCGGTGCGCGTCCTCGTCGACGCGGTCGGCGCCCGCTACAGCGTCCCCAGCATCGTCGGCACGCTCAAGGGCGGCGGCATCGCCGTCGAGCTGTTCAACGGCAGCCTGATCATGGGCCTGCGCCTGCCCTATGCCAACCTCAGGACGCACCGCAAGATCCTCGTCGTGGACGGCGCCGTCGCCTTCGTCGGCGGCATGAACATCCGCGAGGGGTTCACCAGCGAGTTCGCCCGCAGCACCCGGGCGCGCGACACGCATTTCCGCCTCACCGGGCCGGTGGTCGGGGACATCTTCTCCGTCGCGGCCGAGGACTGGCGCTTCGCCGCCGACGAGATGCTGGAGGGCGAGGCATGGGCGATCGAGCCGGCGCCGGCCGTGCATTTCGGTGCGCCGGTGTTCATCCGCGCCATCTCGTCCGGGCCGGACGCGGCGCTCGAGACCAACCACCGCATGCTGATGGGGGCGTTCTCGGTCGCGCAGCGCTCGATCCGCATCATGTCGCCCTACTTCCTGCCCGACCGCGAGCTGGTGGCGGCGCTGGCGACGGCGGGGCGGCGCGGCGTCGAGATCGACATCGTGGTGCCGGCGGACAACAACCTCGTGCTCGTCGAGCGCGCCATGCTGGCGCAGTTCGAGCAGGTGCTGAAGAACTACTGCCGCGTGTGGCGCGCCAGCGGGCCGTTCGACCATTCCAAGCTGCTCTCGGTCGACGGGGTCTGGGCCTTCGTCGGCTCGTCCAATCTCGATCCGCGCTCGCTCCGGCTGAACTTCGAGATCGACATCGAGGTGCTCGACGCCGATTTCGCCGGCTGGATCGACCGCCGGATCGAGACCGCCATCGCCACGGCGCAGCCGATCACGATCGATTCCCTGCGCGCCCGGCCCTTCGTCGTGCGCCTGACCGATCGTATCCTGTGGCTCGGCTCGCCCTACCTTTAGGCCCTGCCTCTAGACCCAGCCTCAGCCGGCCTGCGCGGATGCGGGGGTGTCGCGCCCGATGCGCTCCAGCCCCTCGGCGATCTCGTTCATGCGGCGGTTGAGCTCGGCGACGTCCTGCGACGCCTGGCGCAGCTCGCGCAGCAACTCCTCCGCGACCTCGGGCGTGGCGGGCCGGTCCTGCGGCCCGTCGCCCTCGCCGCTCAGGAGCCAGGACAGGCTGACGCCGAGGATGCCGGCCATGGTGGCGAGGCGGTTGGCGCGCGGCACGTCGCGGTCGCGCTC
>JACZJD010000765.1 GCA_014860725.1 Aquamicrobium sp. | reverse complement strand
GCGAGCTGCTGGTGGGCCGGCCGGCCGAGCATGTCGGCTCCTTCTCCGACCTCCAGCAGCGGCTGAACCGCAAGACCGTGTCGGCGCGCATGCTGCGCGACTATCCGGTGTCCATGCGCTGCTACGACCTCTTGCTCGACGGCGAGGACGACATGCGCCCCCTGCCCTTCGCGCTGCGCCGCGAGCGGCTTGCGGGCTTCGTCGGCCGGCTCGATCCCGGCCGCTTCGACCTGTCGCCGCTGGTCCCGTTCGAGGCGTGGGCAGATCTCGGGCGGCTGCGGCTCGCGCCGCCGCACCCGATCGTCGAGGGCGTCATGCTCAAGCGGCTCGACGCGCCCTACGTGCCCGGCCGGCCCAAGGGGCCGTGGTTCAAGTGGAAGCGCGACCCGCACGTGGTCGACGCGGTGCTGATGTACGCCCAGCGCGGCCACGGCAAGCGCTCGAGCTTCTATTCCGACTACACCTTCGGCGTGTGGAAGGGCGAGGAGCTGGTGCCGGTCGGCAAGGCCTATTTCGGGTTCACCGACGAGGAGCTGCGGCTGATCGACAAATATGTCCGCGACAACACGGTCGAGCGCTTCGGCCCGGTGCGCGCGGTGCGGGCGGAGCCGCAGCACGGGCTCGTGCTGGAGGTGGCCTTCGAGGGGCTCGCCCGCTCGACGCGCCACAAGTCGGGCGTGGCCATGCGCTTCCCGCGCATCGCGCGCCTGCGCTGGGACAAGCCCCCCGCCGAGGCCGACCGGCTGGAAACCCTCGCCGCGATGCTGGACGACGGGAGGGAGCTGAGCCGGGGCTGAGGATCAGCCCGCGGCGTCGGCGCCGAAGATCGGGAGCTTGTCCGGGACGGCGGAAAGGGCGCGCGCAACCTCCCCACCGCGTCATCCCGGCCGAGCGGAGCGAGAGCCGGGACCCATTGAGCAGCGCGGCCGGGTGGCGGGTTGGCGGGGCAGCCCTGACGCGCGCCGGCGCGAGGACAGCGCCGCGCCCCACGATTGTCCCGCCAATGGGTCCTGGCTCTGCGGTCGCTTCGCTCCCTTGGCCGGGATGACGGCGTGGGTGATATTTCGAACGCATCGCCCCCTGGCCGCCGTTCCTCACGCCTCGCATATCTGCCGGGTGGTGAAGCCGTCGGCTTCCATCGCCCGTTCGCGGAAGCGGCGGGCAGCGTCCGCCTCGCTGTCGCGGCCGCACAGCAGCGACAGGTGGGCGAAGGCGAGCGCCCGGTAGCGCGCGGGAATGCCGGCGAAGGCCGGATGCGCCACCGCTTCCTCGAGGCTGGCGCGCGCCGCGGCACCGCGGCCGAGGAAGGGCGGGAAGCTGGCATAGGCGATGCCGCGCAGGAGCAGAATCTCCAGATCGGCGGGGTAGGCCGCCTCATGCGGCGCGGCCGCCGCGGCCTCGCGCCGCCGCGCATGAGCCTCGTCGAGCAGCGCCGACGCGATCTCGACATGCCGGAGCTTGACCCAGGGCAGGAAGGCCGCGCCCGCCTTCATGCCGTGCAGGCTGCCCCGATAGGCCGTCGCCACCGGATGGCCGGCATTTGCCGTAAGGTACGCCTCGGTTGCAGCCAAGGCGCGGTCGATCTCGTCCGCGTCGAGCCGCGCCCGTTCGAATGCCTCGCGAATCCCGTTCATGCCCGTGCGCCGTCCCTGTCGTGAAGCTTCATCATCGGGCTGCGCCGCGCCGGCGGCAGCCGCGGCGCCTCGTCGAGCCGCGCCATCAGCGCCGCGG
>JACZJD010000764.1 GCA_014860725.1 Aquamicrobium sp. | reverse complement strand
AGCTCAAGCACTTCCGACGCATCGCCACCCGCTTCGACCGACGGGCCGCATACTTCCTCAGCTTCCTCCAACTCGCCGCCGCAATGATATGGATGCGCTGAATGTCGATTCAGCCTAGACCTTTCGATCCACCCGAGGGCGAACCAGGGTCTCACCGTTCGCTGGCCTTTCGGCGTGCCACCGGCACGCCGAATTCGGCTTCGGCGAACCGGCCGCTCACCCCCACATCCGTAGAGGCGAGGACGGGTTCCAGCCCCCGGCCTACTCCTTGATGTAGGCCTTGCCGTCGGCGGCCGGCGCGCGGGCCCTGCCGATCAGCCCGGCAACGACCACGATGGTGGCGATGTAGGGCGCCATGGCGAGGAATTCCGACGGGATCGGGGTGCGCAGCAGCGCCATCTTCTGCTGCAGCGAATCGGCGAAGCCGAAGATCAGCGCCGCCATCAGCGCGCCGACCGGGTGCCAGCGGCCGAAGATCATGGCGGCGAGCGCGATGAAGCCGCGGCCGCCGGTCATGTTCTCGTCGAAGCGGCCGACGAGGCCGAGGGTGAGGAAGGCGCCGCCGAAGCCGGCGACCATGCCGGCGATGGTGACGTTGACGTAGCGGATCCTGTAGACGTCGATGCCGAGCGTGTCGGCCGCCTTCGGGTGCTCGCCGACGGCGCGGGCGCGCAGGCCCGAGCGCGTGTAGAACAGGTAGTAGGTGGCGACCGCCACCATGACCATGGCGCCGTAGACGAAGATGTTCTGCTGGAAGAGCACCGGCCCGATCACCGGAATATCGGCGAGCAGCGGGATGTCGAAGGAACGGAACACCGGCGCGTTGTTCAGGAAGCGGTACTGCTGGAAGACCTGGGTGCTGACGTAGGAAGTGACGCCCAGCACGAACATGTTGATGACCACGCCGGCGATGATCTGGTCGACGCGGTAGGTGACGACCAGCGCGGCGAGCAGGAAGCCGAGCAGGCCGCCGACGAGGATGGCCGCGGCGATGCCGCCCCAGCCGCCGAGCAGCGAGCCGACCAGAGCGCCGGTGAAGGCGCCGGCAAGCAGCATGCCCTCGACCGCGATGTTGACCACGGCGACGCGCTCGGAGAGCACGCCGGCCAGCGCGCCGAGCGCGATCGGCACGGCGCGCACGATCGAGGCCTGGAACATGCCGGTGAGCGAAAAGGCCTTGCCGGCCGTCGCCCACACCAGGAAGGCGGCGACCGCAAGCGTCAGGCCGACGCCGAGCGACAGCGAGACCCAGCGGCCGTCGCTGCGCAGCCACAGCCGGGCGCCGAGGAAGGCGAGGATGGCGGCCACCGCATAGTTGAACGGCCCGGCCGGCACGACGAGGTCGGGCAGGACGATGGCGTCGGTGGCGCGCGACAGGCGGAACACGGCGTCGCCGCCCTCGACCGGGGCGAACACCATCGCGGTGAGGACGGCGAGGAGCAGGAGCAGCGTCCCGGCGATGCGGCTTTCGCTACGCGCCCGGGTGATGAGCTTGCGGTTGCCGGCGACGGCTTCGGTCGTCATCGTCATTTCTCCCCTGCCCGCTTCGCCCGCCCGCGGAAGCCCCACGGGAAGATCGCCCGCACCAGAAGCGGCGCGGCGATGAAGACGATGATCAGCGCCTGGATGATGCCGAT
>JACZJD010000763.1 GCA_014860725.1 Aquamicrobium sp. | reverse complement strand
CTCGCCCGCATCTCGGCAGGCGCCGACTCGATGATGGCCCTTGCCGAGGACGCCTTCTAGGGAGTATCGGGCATAACTGTTCAGTCTTGAACGTCCTGGCGGAACGTCAGGCAAAGCAGCATTGGCGCACGAGGGAGGTGCATGGTGTCGAAGCAACCGGCGGAAATTCTCGATCTTCCGAAGCCCGCATGGGCGGGCGAGGAGGTCTCCATGCTCTACGACATGGCGACCCGGTTTCTCGAGACCGAGATCGCGCCGCGCTACGAGGCGTTCGAGAAGGCCGAGAAGTTCGATCGGGAGAGCTGGACGAAGGCCGGCGAGAACGGCCTCCTCTGCGCCTCGATGCCGGAGGAGTACGGCGGCGCCGGCGGCACCTTCGCGCATGAGAGCGCGATCATCGAGGCGATCAGCCATGTCGGCGTCGACGGCTTCGGCATCGCGCTGCACAACGCCATCGTCGCGCCCTACATCCTCCATTACGGCTCGGAGGAGCAGAAGCGGAAATGGCTGCCCAAGCTCGCCACCGGCGAGCTGATCGGCGCAATCGCCATGACCGAGCCGGGCGCCGGCTCCGACCTGCAGGGCGTCAAGACGCGCGCGGTGAAGGACGGCAACCAGTACCGCATCTCCGGCTCCAAGACCTTCATCACCAACGGCCAGCTCGCCAACCTCGTCATCGTCGTCGCCAAGACCGACCCGGAGAAGGGCGCCAAGGGCACGTCGCTGATCGTGGTCGAGACCGACGAGGTCGAGGGCTTCGAGCGCGGCCGCAACCTCGACAAGATCGGCTTGAAGGCCAACGACACGTCGGAGCTGTTCTTCAACGACGTGCGCGTGCCGACGGCGAACCTGCTCGGGACCGAGGAAGGCCAGGGCTTCATCCAGCTGATGCAGCAGCTGCCGCAGGAGCGGCTGCTGATCGGCACCCAGGCCATCGCCATGATCGAGCGGGCGCTGGCCGTCACCATCGACTACGTCAAGGAGCGCAAGGCCTTCGGCCAGCCGATCCTCAACTTCCAGAACACCCAGTTCAAGCTGGCGGAGCTCAAGACCGAGGCCACCATCGGCCGCGTCTTCTACAACGATTGCGTCGCGCGCCACGTCGCCGGCGGCCTCGATCCCGTCACCGCCTCAATGGCCAAGGCCTGGCTCACCGACCTCCAGTGCAAGGTGGTGGACGAGTGCCTCCAGCTTCACGGCGGCTACGGCTACATGAACGAATACCCCATCGCGCGCATGTACCGCGACGCCCGCGTCCAGCGCATCTATGGTGGCACCAACGAGATCATGAAGCTTCTGATCGCCAGAAGCCTGTAAGGGAGAGAGCGTTCATGCCGAGCCACGGCGCGGAACTTTTGTGGGAGGCCGGTTCGCAGGAGGATTTCCTCGCCGGCCGCTATTCGCGACGCCACAGGATCAGCTTCGACGGCGGCGCGTCCATCGCCGGCTCGTCCTCGCCCTCCGTGGTGCGCGAGCCGTACAGCGACCCGACGGCCGCCGACCCCGAGGAGCTGTTCGTGGCCTCGGTCGCCTCCTGCCACATGCTCTGGTTCCTCGACTTCGCCCGCCGCGCCGGGGTCGGCGTGCGCGCCTATCGCGATGCGCCCTCCGGCGTGATGGCGAAGAACGCCGAGGGCAGGATTGCCGTCACCGAGGTGACGCTGCGGCCCGAGGTCGATTGCGACGCCGACCGCGCCACCCTCGACGAACTGCATCACAAGGCGCATGAAGCCTGCTTCATCGCCAACTCCATCACCAGCGACGTCCGCGTCGAGCCCGTCTTGAATCACAAGGGCTTCGAATCACAAGGGAAGGAAGCACATCATGGCTGAAGCCTATGTCTATGACGCCGTACGCACCCCGCGCGGGCGCGGCAAGAAGGATGGCTCGCTGCACGAGGTGCCCGCCGTGCGCCTGGCCGCGAAGGTGCTGGAGGCCGTGCGCGACCGCAACGGCCTCGACACCAGCCAGGTGGACGACATCGTCTTCGGCTGCGTCGATCCGGTGGGCGAGGCGGGCTCGGTGATCCCGCGCGCCGCCACCTTCGAGGCCGGCTACGCCACCGAGGCCCCCGGCATCCAGCTCTCGCGCTTCTGCGCCTCCGGCCTCGACGCGATCAATCTGGGTGCCGCCAAGATCGCCGGCGGCCTCGACGACATCGTCATCGCCGGCGGCGTCGAATCGATGAGCCGCGTCGGCATGGGCATGTCCGGCGGCGCCTGGTTCATGGACCCCTCGGTCGGCCTGCCGGCCTATTTCGTGCCGCAGGGCGTCTCCGCCGACCTGATCGCCACCAAATACGGCTTCAGCCGCGACGACGTCGACGCCTATGCGGTCGAGAGCCAGAAGCGGGCCGCGCACGCCTGGGAGAAGGGCTGGTTCAGGAACTCGGTCATCCCGATCAAGGACCAGAACGGCCTGACCATCCTCGACCATGACGAGCACATGCGTCCGTCGACCGACATGCAGTCGCTCGCCTCGCTCAACCCGTCCTTCGTCATGCCCGGCGAGATGGGCGGCTTCGACGCCGTCGCCATCCAGCGCCATCCCGAGGTCGAGGCCGTCAACCACGTCCACCATGCCGGCAACTCGTCGGGCATCGTCGACGGCGCCGCCGCCGTGCTGCTCGGCTCCAAGAAGGCCGGCAAGGCCATGGGCCTGAAGCCGCGCGCCCGCATCCGCGCCTTCACCAATATCGGCTCCGAGCCGGCGATCATGCTGACCGGTCCGGTCGACGTGACGGAGAAGCTCTTGAAGAAGGCGAAGATGAAGCTCTCCGACATCGACCTGTTCGAGCTGAACGAGGCCTTCGCCTCGGTCGTGCTGCGCTACATGCAGGCTTTCGACATCGATCCCAAGAAGATGAACGTCGCCGGCGGCGCCATCGCCATGGGCCACCCGCTCGGCGCCACCGGCGCGATGATCTTCGGCACCGTGCTCGACGAGCTGGAGCGCCGCAACTTGAACACCGCCCTCGTCACGCTGTGCATCGGCGCGGGCATGGGCACCGCCACGATCATCGAGCGCGTCTGATCCGGCCGGAGGAGACAGGAAAAATGGCTGAATACAAGAACTTCAAAGTCGAGACCGACGCCGACGGCATCGCGCTCGTCACCTGGGACATGCCCGGCCGCTCGATGAACGTCTTCACCGAGGAGGTGATGGACGAGCTGGACAGGATCGTCGACCAGGTCGCGGGCGACGCCGCCATCAAGGGCGCCGTCATCACCTCGGGCAAGGACACCTTCTCCGGCGGTGCCGACCTGACCATGCTCCAGCGCATGCTCGGCCTCTTCGCCGAGGAGAAGGCGAAGGACGAGGACAAGGCGATCAGGCTGCTGTTCGACAATGTCGGGCGCATGACCGGCCTGTTCCGCAAGCTCGAGACCTCAGGCAAGCCCTGGGTCTCGGCGATCAACGGCACCTGCATGGGCGGCGCGTTCGAGCTGTCGCTCGCCTGCCACGGCCGCGTCGCCGCCGACAGCGACAAGGTCAAGATGGCGCTGCCCGAGGTCAAGGTCGGCATCTTCCCCGGCGCCGGCGGCACCCAGCGCGTCCCGCGCCTCGCCGACACGCAGTCGGCGCTGCAGATGCTGACCTCCGGCCAGAACCTTTCGCCCAAGAAGGCGAAGGCGATGAACCTCATCCACGAGATCGCCGAGCCGAAGAAGCTGGTCGAGACCGCCAAGGCCATGATCCGGAACGGCCTCAAGCCGGTGCAGCCGTGGGACGAGAAGGGCTTCAAGCTGCCGGGCGGGCCGGTCTATTCGGC
>JACZJD010000762.1 GCA_014860725.1 Aquamicrobium sp. | reverse complement strand
CGGCCGGGGCTGGTGATCGGCTTCGCGGCCGAGACGCAGGATGTGGTCGGCAACGCCCGCATCAAGCTCGCCAGGAAGGGCGCGGACCTGATCGTCGCCAACGACGTGTCGCACGACAGCGGCATCAACGCGGCCGAGGGTGGAAGGGGCGGCGTAATGGGCGGCGACAGGAACCGCGTCCGGATCGTCTCGGCCGGCGGCGTCGAGGACTGGCCGGAGATGGACAAGGACGAGGTCGCGGACCGGCTGGCGGCGCTGGTCGCCCAACGGCTCGCGAATGGCGGAGGTGCACGATGAGCGAGCGGCCGGTTCCCTCCGCGCGCGGCGACTACCGCGCCTTCTACCGCATCCAGACGCGCTGGATGGACAACGACATCTACGGCCACATGAACAATGTCGTGCACTATTCGCTGTTCGACACGGCGGTGAACGGCTGGCTGATCGAACAGGGCGCGCTCGACATCCACGGCGGCGACCAGATCGGCCTCGTGGTCGAGACCGGCTGCCGTTATTTCGCGGAGATGGCGTTTCCCGACCTGGTGACGGCCGGGCTCAAGGTGGCGCGGCTCGGCTCGTCCTCGGTGCGCTACGAGGTCGGCCTGTTCCGCAACGGCGAGGAGACGGCGGCGGCCGAGGGCTTCTTCGTCCACGTCTATGTCGACCGCGCGACGCGGCGGCCGAAGCCGCTCAACGAACGCCTGCGGCGGACGCTGGAAGGCATCGTGCCATGAGCGCGGCGGACGAGGACAGGCTCACCGCGCTCGAAATCCGCTATGCCGAGCAGGAGCGCACCGTCGCCGAGTTGTCCGACCAGCTCGCCGAGCAATGGAAGACCCTCGACCGCCTGCACAAGAAGCTAGACGCGCTGACCGAGCGCTTCCTCGCGCTGGAGGAGCAGGCCGCGCCCGAGATTCCCGTGACGAAGCCGCCGCACTGGTGACGGGACGACAGGACATGACGCCCAGGGACCGGATGGCGCGCGCAGAGGACTACGTGCTCGGCCTGATGGACGAGCACGAGCGGATGCGCGCCGAGCGCGACATGGAGGTCGACCCCGAGTTCCGCGAATGCGTGTTCGCCCTGGCGCAGAAGCTGCAAAGGCTGCACGACATGAAGCGGCCGGCGCGCCCGGCCGACGAGGCATGGAGCGAGATCGCCGCGCGGATCGCCAGCCTGCCGCACATGGCGGGCGAGGCCATCCCGACGCCGCGCATCACGAATCCCGCATCGCGACGCCCGGTCGGGCGGACGCTGCATGCGCTCGGCGGACGGCGCGGGCTTGCCGTCGCGCTGGTGCTGATCGCGGTGTTCGCGCTCGGCTATCTCGCCGCCGCGCTCTCCTGAGCGGTCAAGCCCGGCTCAGCGGGCGGGAACCGCACAGGCGACGCCCGTGCCCTTGAGGCCGCAATAGCCGTCCGGGTTCTTGGCGAGATATTGCTGGTGCTCCTCCTCGGCGAAGTAGAAGGCGGGCGCGGGCGCGATCTCCGTGGTGACGGCGCCGCGGCCGGCGCCGGCCAGCGCCGCCTGATAGCCCGCGCGCGAGCGCTCGGCCTCCTCCCGCTGCGCCTCGGAGGTGGTGAAGATCGCCGAGCGGTAGGTGGTGCCGACGTCGTTGCCCTGCCGCATGCCTTGCGTCGGGTCGTGGCTCTCCCAGAACAGACGCAGCAGCTCGCCATAGGACACCTCGGCCGGGTCGAAGACCACGAGCACGGTCTCGGCGTGGCCGGTGAGCCCGGTGCAGGTCTCGCGATAGGTCGGGTTCGGCGTGATGCCGCCCTGATAGCCGGCGGCCGTGATCCACACGCCCGGCACCTGCCAGAACAGCCGCTCCACGCCCCAGAAGCAGCCCATGCCGAAATAGGCCGCCTCCATGCCGTCCGGATAGGGGCCGTGCAGCGGCCGGCCGGAAACGAAATGGTCGGCGGCGGTGGGGATGGAATGGCCGCGGCCCGGCAGCGCCTCCTCCGGCGTCGG
>JACZJD010000761.1 GCA_014860725.1 Aquamicrobium sp. | reverse complement strand
GTCCATGAGGGCCACGGCCTCGGCGTTGGAAGGGCCGACGACGAGGTCGTCGCGGCTCCGCGCCTCGCGGTGGGCGAGGTCGAGCGGGAGCTGGCGCGGCCCGTCGGCGATGGCGGGAGGCATGGCCGTCATGTCTCCGCGGAGGGGCCGTGGCCGCGATAGAGCGGCGACGCGAGATAGCGCGACAAGGCGAAACGCACCAGCACGCCGACCGCCGCGGCCGCCGGCACGGCGACGAGCAGGCCGACGAAGCCGAACAGCGCGCCGAAGGCGAACAGCGCGAACATCAGCCACACGGGGTGGAGGCCCACGCTCTTGCCGACCAGGTTGGGCTGCAGGATGTTGCCCTCGATGAACTGGCCTCCGAAGAAGATCGCCGCGACGACGACGACCCAGTGCCAGTCGGGCCAGAACTGGACGATGGCGACGCCCACCGACAGCACCAGGCCGAGCAGCGAGCCGATATAGGGGATGAAGCTGACGAGGCCGGCGAAAAGCCCGATCAGCAGGCCGAAATTCAGCCCCACGGCGGTGAGGCCGATGGCGTAGAGGATGCCGAGGATGAGGCAGAGCGTGCCCTGCCCGCGCACGAAGCCGGCCACTGCCGTGTCGATGTCGCGGGCGATGCCGCGCACGGTGGTAAGGTGGTCGCGCGGGATCCAGCCGTCGACCGTGTTCACCATCTTGTCCCAGTCGAGCAGCATGTAGAAGGCGACGACCGGCGTGATGATGAAGAGGCCGGCAAGGTCGATCAGCGTCTTGCCGGAGCTCCAGATCGAGACGAACAGCGTGCTGAGGAAGCCGACGCCCTGCGTGACCAGCGAGTTCAACCCGTCGCGCAGCGAGGCGGGATCGACGCCCAGCGTGTCGCTCAGCCATTCGGGATCGAAGCTGGTGATGAGCGCCTGCAACCGCGACAGGTAGTCGGGCAGCCGGCTGATGAAATCGGCGAGCTGGGTGGCGAGCACCGGGATGATGAGCATCAGCGCCAGCACCAGCACGATGACGAACATCACCAGGATGAAGATCGTGGCGGCAAGCCGCGACAGGCCGCGCCGCTCCAGCCAGTCGGCGATGGGGTCGAGAAAATAGGCGAGGATCATGCCGGCGAGGAACGGCAGCAGGATCGCCGAGAACACGTAGAGGAACAGGATGAGCGTGACCGCGGCGCCGAGCCAGAAGAGGATCTGGCGCCGCCAGCCGGCGGCGACGATGACCTCGGCGGCCCGGTTGGTGATGTCGGGGTCCTGTTCGCTCATGGGCTGTCCACTCTAACGGCCCATATGCCTGAGCCACTGCACGAGATAGGCCGCAGTCGAAGCGACGGTCAAGAGTCCCGACAGGCCGACCAGCACGGGGCGCAGGGCGCCGAACGCCTGCTCGAAGGCGAGTTCGGCGAGGACGGCGATGACGAGGCCGATCTGCACGGCGGTGTTGGCCTTGGAGACGAAGAGCGGCTTCATCTCCACCGGCTTGCCCATGAGCGACGACAGGAGCACCGCCGCCACGATCAGCGCGTCGCGCGAGACGGCGGCGACGACCAGCCACAGCGGCAGCTCGCCCATGAAGGCGAGCACGATGAAGACGCTGACCAGGAGCAGCTTGTCGGCCATCGGGTCGAGATAGGCGCCGAGTTCGGAGCGCTGGTCGAAAGTACGGGCGATGAAGCCGTCGGCGGCGTCCGAGAGGCCGGCGACCACGAAGAAGACGAGCGCCCAGCCGACGTCGTCCGACAGGAGCGACAGCACCACCGCCGGCACCAGCAGGAAGCGGAAGATGGTGATGAAGTTGGGTATGGTCACGCGTCCGGTCCCCTGCCCACGTTGCATCCTCGGGGCCACATCCTCGGGCCACATCCCCGAGATTGCAGGACGCGAAGCGATTCCCGCATGGCTGGCAAAATAGATGGCGCGCATGCGCGCGGCGATCAAGATGCCGTGCCGGGAGCCGTCTATCCAGCGCTTTTGCGTCACGGGCGGCCGCCTGCGCTTGCGGGCGGCCTTGCGGGCGGCGGGGCTTCGTGCGAAGAGCCGGCTTTACGGAACGATGCAGAGGGCGGCCGCGCCATGAGCGAAGACAGGAAAGGTCTCACCTATGCGGCGGCCGGCGTCGATGTCGACGCCGGAAACGCGCTTGTCGAGAAGATCAAGCCGCTGGTGCGCTCGACGCGGCGGCCGGGCGCCGACGGCGAGATCGGCGGCTTCGGCGGCCTGTTCGACCTCAAGGCCGCGGGCTTCTCCGATCCGGTGCTGGTGGCGGCCAACGACGGCGTCGGCACAAAGCTCAAGGTGGCCATCGACGCCAACCGCCACGACACGGTCGGCATCGACCTCGTCGCCATGTGCGTCAACGACCTCGTGGTGCAGGGCGCCGAGCCGCTGTTCTTCCTCGACTATTTCGCGACCGGCAAGCTCGATCCCGACCAGGGCGCGGCGATCGTCGCCGGCATCGCGGAGGGCTGCCGGCAGGCCGGCTGCGCGCTGATCGGCGGCGAGACGGCCGAGATGCCGGGCATGTACGCCCACGGCGACTACGACCTCGCGGGCTTCGCCGTGGGTGCTGCCGAGCGCGGCCAGCTGCTGCCCACCGATGACATTGTCGAAGGCGACGTCATCCTCGGCCTCGCCTCGTCGGGGGTCCATTCCAACGGCTTCTCGCTGGTCCGGCGCATCGTCGCGGCGGCCGGTCTCGGCTGGGAGCATCTGGCGCCGTTCGACAAGGGCAAGACGCTCGGCGAGGCGCTCCTGACACCGACGCGCATCTATGTGCGCCCGGTCCTGTCGGCGATCCGCACCACGCACGGCATCAAGGCGCTGGCGCACATCACCGGCGGCGGCTTCCCCGACAACATCCCTCGCGTGCTGCCGCAGGCCTATGCGGCCGAGCTCGACCTCGACGCCATCGACGTGCCGCCGGTGTTCTCGTGGCTGGCGAAGACCGGCAATGTCGCGCCGGCCGAGATGATGCGCACCTTCAACTGCGGCATCGGCATGGTGCTGGTGGTGGCCGCCGGGCAGGCCGCGCAGGTGGCGGCGGTGCTGACCAAGGCGGGCGAGACGGTGACCACGCTCGGCCGTATCGTGCCGCGCCGCGACGTCGGCGTCATCTACAACGGCGAGATCGGGTTGTGAGCATGATGAGAAAGCGCGTCGTCGTCCTGATTTCCGGCCGCGGCACCAACATGGCGGCGCTGGCCGAGGCCGTGGGCGATCCCGCCTATCCGGCCAGCATCGTCGCCGTCATCTCCGACAAGGTCGAAGCCAAGGGGCTGAACGCGGCCGCCGCACTCGGCATCGAGGCGAAGGCCATCACCCGCGCCGACTACCCGACCAAGGAAGCGCTCGACGCCGCGCTCGACGAGGAGCTGACGCTGCTGCGGGCCGACATCGTCTGCCTTGCCGGCTACATGCGGCTCCTCTCCCCTGCCTTCACGCAGAAATGGGCAGGCAAGCTCATCAACATCCATCCCTCGCTGCTGCCGCTGTTTCCGGGGCTCGACACGCACCGGCGGGCGCTCGACGCCGGCATGCGGATTCACGGCTGCACCGTGCATTTCGTCACCGCCGAGATGGATGCCGGCCCGATCATCGCGCAGGCGGCGGTGCCGGTGCTGCCCGGCGACGACGAGGACGCGCTCGCCCGCCGCGTGCTGTCGGCCGAGCACAAGCTCTATCCGCTGGCGCTGCGGCTGGTGGCGGAAGGCCGCGCGCGGATGGAAGACGGCCGCACCGTGCTTTCCGGCGTCCATGCCGCCGGCGCGCTGTTGTCGCCGGGACCGGCGGGCGAGGACGTCGACATCGAGAGCCTTGCCCGCATGACGCCCTGAGGGCGCGCGATGGCAAGGACGCTTCTTCTCCTGCGCCACGCCAAGTCGAGCTGGGACGATCCCGCGCTCGACGATTTCGACCGGCCGCTGGCCAGGCGTGGCCGCGAGGCAGCCCCGCGCATGGGCCGCGAGATGGCGCGGCGCGGCTGGCTGCCCGACCTCGCGCTGGTCTCGTCGTCGCTGCGCACCCGGCAGACATGGGCGCTCGTCGCGCCGGAACTGCCGCGCGACATTCCCGCTTCCTTCGACGACACGATCTACGA
>JACZJD010000114.1 GCA_014860725.1 Aquamicrobium sp. | reverse complement strand
ACCATGGACAGGGCTGAGATCGAGGCGCTCGCCGCCCGCGTGACGGCGTTTGCGCTCGCCAACGACAACGAGCGCGACTGCTGGGAGAAGTCGGTCGCGCTGAGCGGCATCCTCGCCTGGGACGCGCCGGAGGCGGTGGCGGCCGCGCGACGCTGGATCGATCGCGCCGTGGCGACGCAAAACGACGACGGCAACCTGAACTATGCGGACGGCTACGAGGGCACGCCCGGCCACATCAAGAGCTTCACGCCGACAGCGACGCTGACGTCGAGCCTCGGCGTGCCGCTGCTGCGCTATTACGAGCGCACCGGCGAGGTGCGCTACCTCGCCGCCGCCGAGCTGCAGGCGAAGGCGCTGCTCGCCACGCCGCGCACCTCCGACGGCGGCTTCTGGGCGCGCGGCGAAGGGCCGGAGCTGTGGATCGACATGGTCTACCTGATGGGGCCGTTCCTCGCGCTTTACGGCAACGTCACCGGCGACCGCAGCCATGTCGACGAGGCCGTGCGTCAGTTCGAGGTCCATACGAAGCGGTTGGTCGATCCCTATTGCGGCCTGTCGCGCCACGCCTGGTGCGAGGTGCCGAACCACTTTCCGCAGTCGACCTTCTGGGCGCGCGGCAATGGCTGGCTGATCGCCGCCGCCGTCGATCTCCTCGAGCTGATCGGCAATCATCCCGGCCGCGAGCAGATCGCCGCCACCGGCGTTGCCGCCATCAGGGCGATGGCGAAGCATCAGGACCGCTCCGGCTTCTTCCGCCACGTCCTCGACGGGCCGGCGAGCAAGAAGGAGGCGTCGGCAACGCTGATCTACGCCTATGCCGTCTCGCGTGCCGTCCGTCTCGGCCTGCTCGACGAAAGCTGGCTCGAGGGTGCCTGCCGCGGCTTCGAGGTGGTGGCCGGCTCGGTGCTGCCCAACGGCATGGTGCCGGGCGTCGCCGTGCCGCCGGGCGGGCCGGGCGTGCCCTTCGGCTGGACGCCGTTCGGACAGGGCTTCTTCCTCCTCGCCGCCCGCGAGATGGCCGACCGCGCCTGACGCTTCCCCGGGAGACGGACCGATGGAATTTGCCGAGTTTCTCGTGCGCGGGGCGCTGCTGGGCGTCACCTACGGGCTGATCGCCTGCCCGATCGCGCTCATCTACGTCACCAGCGGCACGGTCGATCTGGCGATCGGCGCCTATGTCGTGCTGGCCGCGGCCACCGCCTTCGCCCTTCCGGGCGCGGCCGGCATGCTCGCGGCGATCGGCGCGGCAATGGTCGCGGCCGCCATCGTCGGCGTGCTGTCGTCGCTTCTGACGCGGCGTTACAAGGGCGACCGGCTGATCGTCATCCTCGCCAGCTTCGGCTTCGCCATCATGGTCGAATCCTTCGTGCTCGCCGTCTATGGCAAGGATCCGTTCGTGCGCCATTCGGGCGCCGCCCCCGTCGAGTTCCTCGGCATGCTCGTCAACCGGCAGTCGCTGATCTCGGCGGCGATCGGCCTCGTGCTGGCGGCCTCGGTCTACCTCCTCCTCCATCGCACCGCGCTCGGCCGCCAGATGCGCGCCGGCGCCGACAACGCCCGCGGCGCGGCCATCGCCGGCATTCCGGTCCAGCGGGTGCAGTTCGCGACCTTCGTCCTCGCCGGCGCGCTCGCCGGCATCGCCGGGGTGATGACGCTGCACGGCGCGGGGCTGATGTTCTCCTCGGCCGTGCCGCTGACCGTGACCTCGCTCGGCGGCGCGATCATGTTCGGCCTGAACCGGCCGCTGCATGCCTTCCTCGGCGGCATCGTCATCGGCATCGTCGAATCGCTGTGCGCCGGCTTCGCGCCGAGCCATCTGGCGACGCTCTTGCCGCTCGCCTTCATCTTCGCCGTGCTCGCGGCAAAGGCGCTGCGCGGCGGCGGGATGGCGGGAGGCCGCGCATGAGGCTCTCCGCCCTCGCCCCCGCCGCCGCGGTCGTCATTCTCGCGGCCGCCGCCGGCACCGTCGTCTCCGGCAACCTGTTCTGGCTCGACACCTCGGTGTTCATGGCGGTCTATGCACTGCTCGCGCTGTCGGTCGGCGTGTCGTTCGGCCTGTGCGGCATCCTGTCGGTGGCGCAGGCGTCGTTCGCCGCGCTCGGCGCCTACGCCACGGCCATCCTGACCACGCGCTACGGCCTGCATCCGCTTGCCGGCCTTGTTGCCGCGGTGGTGGTGCCGGCGCTTCTCGCCTATCCCTTCGCCCGGCTCGTCACCCGCATGTCGCATCTGGCGCTCGCGGTGGCGACGCTGCTCTTCGGCCACATGTTCGACATCGCGCTGCGCGAGGGCGGCGACTTCACCGGCGGCTATATCGGCCTTTCCGGCCTGCCGCCGGTGCCCGTGCCGGGCGGCGCGACCTGGCTGCATCTTTCCGCCTGGGGTCTGGTGG
>JACZJD010000760.1 GCA_014860725.1 Aquamicrobium sp. | reverse complement strand
GTGCCGCGCACCTTGAGCGGATAGGCGACGTTCTCCCACGCCTTCATGTGCGGGAACAGGCCGTAGGACTGGAACACGATGCCGAGGTTGCGCCGCTCGGGCGGCATCGGCGACACGTCCTGCCCGTCGATCAGGATGCGGCCCTCGGTCGGGCTCAGGAAGCCGGCGAGGAGGTTGAGCAGCGTCGTCTTGCCGGAGCCCGACGCGCCGATCACCACCATCAGCTCGCCCGGCGCGATCTCCAGCGAGACGTCGCAGACGCCGGCGCCGCCCGTGCCGTACTGGAAGGTGACGTCGTCGAAGCGCAGCATCAGGCGGCCCTCCCTCCCGCGGTGGCGCGCGCCGTCAGCGAGCTCGCCACCGAGGCCATGGCGGCCAGCACGAGCAGCACCACGGTCGCGGCGCAGGCGAAGCCGGTCGCGCCATAGAAGGCCTGCAACAGCACCACCGGATAGGGCCGCGACAGGAAGCCGGAGACGAGGTTGGAAAGCTGGAACTCGCCGATCGACAGCGCCGCGACCGTCAGCAGCGACGAGGTCAGGCTGGCGCCGAGCAGCGGCACGACGATGTCGCGGATGCGCTGGGCGAAGCCGGCACCGAGCGAGGCGGCGACGCTCTCGTAGTCGGCAAGGCGCAGCTGCTCCATGTCGGCGAGCAGCGTCGTAACGCTGTAGGGCAGCGTCAGCACCAGATGCGCGGCGACCAGCAGCCAGAAGCTGCCGAGCCAGGGCAGCGCATCCGACGAGAAGACGAGGATGAAGCCGAAGGCCAGCACCAGCTCGGGCGCGGCCACCGGCATCAGCGCCGCGAGCCGGGCGGCGAAGCGCACGCCGCGATGCGCGGCGGAATGGATGGCGTAGGCGAGCGGCAGGCCGACGAGGACGTTCAGCGCGCAGGTGGCGGCGACCACCTTGAGGCTGGTCCAGAAGGCGCGGCGGAAGCTGGGATCGGCCGCGATCTCCTCGTACCAGCGGAAGGTGAAGCCCTGCGGCAGGAGCGTGTTGCTCCAGCTCTCGCCGAACGAGCCGACGAGCAGCAGCAGGATGGGTGCCGCAAGGAAGATCAGATAGAAGATGGTGACAAGAACCATGGCCCCCGTTCCTCGCGCCATCCTCTGCCGGCTTGGAAATTTTCAGTCAGGAAAAGTCCATATCCGACAGGCATGATAGATTTATGACATCTGATCACGGCCGGCCGCCCAGAATGTGCGCGGCCATGCGCGCCAGCGCCTCGTCCTCGTCGGCGCAGCGCACCGCGCCGTCGACATGCGGGGCGTTGCCGAGCGCCAGCACCGGACGGTCGAAGTGGAGGCCGAGCGCCATTTCGGACAGGGTGCCGTGGCCGCCGCCGATGGCGATCAGCACCTGGCAGCCGCGGGCGATGATGGCGTTGCGCGCCGGGCCGATGCCGGTGGGGATGGGAACGAAGCAATAGTCGTTGGCGGCGGTCCATTCCTCGTCGGGCAGAAGGCCGATCGGCATGCCGCCGGCATCGAGGCAGCCCTTGCACGCCGCCTCCATGACGCCGTTCTTGCCGCCGCACAGCAATTGCAGCCCGAGCCTCGCCAGCTCGGCGCCCATGCGCTCGGCGATGCGCAGCTCGTCCCCGGTCGCGATCTTGGGGCCGATGATGCCGACCGGCACGCCGCGGATGCGGCCGTGGGCGGCCTGCCGCCGCAGCGCCTCGACCGCGTCGACGGGCTCGGCGTCGGCCGGGCATTCCGCCGCGACCCAGCGCAGCGTCCATGGATCGAACCGGCCGTTCGGCCCGAACAGCGCCTTGCCGGCGTCGGACCAGAAAAACTCGTCGCTCAAGATTGTTCTCCTCTTGCTTGGCAGCATATCATGCAGGGCTGGCATGTGGAAGATAATTTACATATCCTGACAGAACGGAACAGCGGAGCCCGTCAATGGACGCCGACACCAAGGACACGATCACCGAACGGCAGGCGCGCATCGTCGAGATCGTCAGCCAGCAGGGCTTCGCCACCATCGACACCCTGGCGCGCGATTTCGGCGTCTCGGCGCAAAGCGTGCGCCGCGACATCATCCGGCTCGACACCAAGGGCATCCTGCAGCGCTTCCACGGCGGCGTCGGCGTGCGCGAGACCTCGGTGCGGCTCGGCTATGCCGAGAAGCGCACGGTCGCGACCGACGCCAAGACGCGCATCGCCCGCAAGACGGCGGAGCTGATCGGCGAGGGGGCCGTCGTCTTCCTCGACGTCGGCACGACGGTGGAGGCGGTGGCGCATGTGCTCGCCGAGAAGCGGCGGCTCCGGGTGTTCACGGTCAGCCTGGCAGCAGCGGCCATCCTCGCCGGCCGGCCCGGCATCGAGCTGTTCGTCTTCGGTGGCACCGTGCGCAGTGCGGACGGCTCGCTGGTCGGCGACGTGACGCTGTCGTCCATCGCGCGCTTCCGCTTCGACCATGCCGTGATCGGCTTTTCCGGCATCGACCAGAACGGCGAGCTGATGGACTACGACCTCGAGAAGGTCGCGGTGAAGGAAGCCGCGATCCGCAACGCCGCGAGGACGCTCGCCGTCGGCGACAGTTCGAAGTTCCGCCATCCGGCGACGGTGCGGTTCACGACGCCGTCGCATCCCGTCACCATCGTCACGGAGGCGCGCCCCGCGCCGCGGCTCCTGGAAGCGCTCGCCGCCCACGACCTCGTGCTGGCGGATGCATAAGCTGCCGCGCCCGGCTGCACGGCCGCGCCGGCGGGATGCCCGCAGGGTCAGAGGCGCAGCCCGCTGACGGCGTCGAAGAGGTGGGCCTTGTCGGCCTGCATGCGCAGCGGCAGGCGGTCGCCTTCCGCCACCTGCGCGTCGCCGGGCAGCCGCACCACCATCATCCGCGCATGGCCGTTCGCGCCGACCAGCTCGCCATGCGCCAGCGTGTCGGCGCCGAGGATCTCGATCGCCCGCACGCCGATCTCGATGTCGGGGGCGCTGTCGCGGGCGAGCTCGAGATGCTCAGGGCGCAGGCCGAGCAGCACCTCCTGCCCCTCGGCGCAGGCATGGGCTGCGAGGCGGACGACGCGCCCGCCGCCGATCTCGATGCCGCCGGCGGCCGTGGCTCTCGCTGCCAGCATGTTCATCGCCGGCGAGCCGATGAACTCGGCCACGAAGCGGGAGGCGGGCCGGGCATAGAGCTCGGACGGCGTGCCGATCTGCTCGGCCACGCCGGCATTCATGACCACGAGCTTGTCGGCGAGCGTCATCGCCTCGACCTGGTCGTGGGTGACGTAGAGGCTGGTCACGTTCAGCGCCCGCTGCAGGCGCCTGATCTCGACGCGCATGTGGACGCGCAGCTTGGCGTCGAGGTTGGACAGCGGTTCGTCGAACAGGAAGGCCTGCGGCTTGCGCACCACCGCCCGGCCCATGGCGACGCGCTGGCGCTGGCCGCCGGAGAGCGCGGCGGGCTTGCGGTCGAGGAACGGGGTTATCTCCAGCATCCGCGCCG
Organism: Aquamicrobium sp.; assembly: GCA_014860725.1. The sequence continues at coordinate 3,900 of JACZJD010000760.1, read as the reverse complement.
CTTCCGCGACGCGGGCGTCGATCTCGGCGCGCGGCGTCGCCCGGTTCTTCAGACCGTATTCGAGGTTCTGCCTCACGGTCATGTGGGGGTAGAGCGCATAGTTCTGGAACACCATCGCGATGTCGCGGTCGGCGGGCTCCAGCCGGTTGACCATGCGGCTGCCGATGCTGATCTCGCCGGCGGTGACGCTCTCGAGGCCCGCCACCATGCGCAGCAGCGTGGACTTGCCGCAGCCGGACGGCCCGACCAGCACCGCCATCTCGCCGTCGGCGACCGTGAGGTCGATGCCCTTGAGCACTTCGGCCGGGTTGCCGGGATAGGTCTTGCGCAGGCCCTCGATGCGGATTTCCGGCATCGTCACTTCTCCGTCTCGATCAGGCCCTTGACGAAGAGCCTCTGCATGAAGATCACCACCAGCACCGGCGGCAGCATGGCGAGGATCACCGCCGCCATGACGAAGTTCCATTGCGGGTCGGCCTCGGCGACGGCGACGAGCCGCCGGATGCCCATCACGACCGTGTAGTATCTCGGGTCCGTGGTCACGAGCGTCGGCCACAGATACTGCACCCAGCCGTAGATGAAGAGGATGACCGACAGCGCCGCGATGTTGGTGCGCGACAGCGGCAGGAGCATGTCCCGGAAGAAGCGCAGCGGACCCGCCCCGTCGATGCGCGCGGCCTCGACGAGCTCGTCCGGCAGCGTCATGAAGAACTGCCGGAACAGGAAGGTCGCGGTCGCCGAGGCGATCAGCGGCAGGGTCAGGCCCGCCCAGGAGTTCAGGAGGCCGAAATCGGCCACCACCTTGAAGGTCGGAAGGATGCGGACCTCGACCGGAAGCATCAGCGTGATGAAGATCAGCCAGAACGCCAGCACCCGGAACGGGAAGCGGAACCAGACGATGGCGTAGGCCGACAGGATCGAGATCACGATCTTGCCGACCGTGATCAGCACCGCCATCACCAGCGAGTTGGCGAGCATCCGCGCCAGCGGCTCGGAGCCGGCGCCGCGCATGCCCGAGGACAGCACGGTGGCGTAGTTGGTCCACGCCGCGGTGCCGGGAACGAGCGGCATCTGCCCGCTGGCGAAGGCGCTCGCCGGATGGGTCGAGGCGACGAAGGCGACCCAGACCGGCAGCACCACCGCCACCACGCCGAGGATGAGGACGGTGTGGGTCAGCACGTCGAGCCAGCGGCGGTTCTCGATCATCCGGCGCTCCTCAATACTGGACCTTCCGCTCGACATAGCGGAACTGGAGGAAGGTCAGCGCGATGACGATCAGCATCAGCACCACCGACTGCGCCGAGGACGAGCCGAGGTTCAGCCCGAGGAAGCCGTCGGCATAGACCTTGTAGACGAGGATGTTGGTCGCGCCCGCCGGGCCGCCGGAGGTCGTGGCGTCGATGATCGGGAAGGTGTCGAACATCGCGTAGTTGATGTTGACGATCAGCAGGAAGAACGTCGTCGGCGAGATCAGCGGCAGCACGATGTCGCGCATGCGCCGGAAGGGGCCCGCGCCGTCGATCGCCGCCGCCTCGACCAGCGATTTCGGCACCGATTGCAGCGCGGCCAGGAAGAACAGGAAATTGTAGGAGACCTGCTTCCAGCTCGCCGCGAGCACCACCAGGATCATGGCGTGATTGCCGTTGACGCGGTGGTTCCAGGCGATGCCGAGGCCGGACAGGAGATAGGACAGGATGCCGATGGTGGGGTTGAACAGGAACCACCACAGGACGCCGGCAACGACCGGCGCCACCGCATAGGGCCAGACCAGAAGCGTGGTGTAGACCCGCGATCCGCGCAGCACGCGGTTGGCGGCGAGCGCCAGCGCCAGCGCCGTCAGCATCGACAGCAGCGTGACGGAAACGGCGAAGACCGCGGTCAGGGAGAGGGAGTGCAGCCACTCGCCGCTGGTGAACAGGCGGCGGTAGTTGGCCAGCCCGACGAAGGTGGTGTTGAGGCCGAACGGGTCCTCGCGCCGGAACGATGTCCAGATCGCCTGCGCCGCCGGCCACAGGAAGAACACCGCAGTGACGATCAGCTGCGGCGCGACGAGGAGATAGGGCAGGCCCTTCTCGGGAAAGATCGTGCGCTTGGTCTGCATGAAGGCCGCGTTCGCTCCGCCGGGACATGAAGGCGGCAGGGGCGCACGCTCCAGGCATGCGCCCCTGCCGTTTGCCGAGGAAGGGATCAGCCGTTCGAGGCTTCGAACTCGCGCAGGATCTCGTTGCCGCGCCTGACGGCCGACTCGAGGGCGTCCCTGGCGCTCTTCTGGCCGGACAGCAGGGCCTCGAACTCGCTGTCGATCACGTCGCGCACCTGCGCCAGATTGCCGAAGCGGATGCCCTTGGAGTTGGCCGAGGGCGTGCCGCGGGTGATCTGCTTGATGGCGACGTCGGAGCCGGGGGTCTTCTCGTAGTAGCCCTGGCTGGTGCCGAGGTCGTAGGCGGCGTTGGTGATCGGCAGGTAGCCGGTGAACTGGTGCCAGTCGGCCTGCACCTCGGGCTGCGACAGGTAGGTGAAGAACTTCGCCGCACCCTTGTATTCCTCGTCCTTGCGGCCGTTCAGCACCCACAGCGTGGCGCCGCCGATGATCGAGTTCTTCGGCTCGGCGGTGACGTCGTCGTAGAAGGGCAGCGGCGCGAAGCCGACCTCGAAGTCCTTGGCGTTGTTGACGACGCCGGCGCGCGAGGCCGACGAGTTCATGTAGATGGCGCATTCGCCGGAATAGAACTTCGGCGGGGCGTCGTTGCCGCCCACCGGGCCGCCATACTGGAAGATGCCCTCGTCGGCCCAGCGCTTCAGGTTCTCCCAGTGCTTGACCTGCACGTCGCCGGCGAAGGTGAACTCGGTGCCGAGACCGCCGAAGCCGTTCTCCAGCGTGCCGTAGGGACGGTCGTGGATGGCCGACAGGTTCTCGAGCTGAACCCAGCTCACCCAGCCTGTGGTGAAGCCGCACTTCGCCGCGCCCGATTCCGTGATCTTCTTCGAGAATTCCTCGACCTCGGCCCAGGTGCGCGGCGCGACCTCGGGGTCGAGCCCGGCCTTCTCGAAGGCGTTCTTGTTGTAATACATGATCGGCGTGGACGAGTTGAAGGGCATGGACAGGATGTTGCCCTCGGTGTCCGAGTAGTAGCCGACGACCGGCCCGAGGAAGCCTGCCGGATCGAACGCCTCGCCCTGGTCCGCCATCAGCTTGTAGACCGGATAGACGGCGCCCTTGGCGGCCATCATGGTGCCGGTGCCGACCTCGAAGACCTGCACGATGGCCGGCTGCTCGCCGGCGCGGAAGGCGGCGATGGCGGCGGTCAGCGTCTCGGGATAGCTGCCCTTGTAGACGGGCACGACGGTGTATTCGTTCTGCGTGGCGTTGAAGGCGGTGGCGATTTCCTCGAGCTTGGCGCCGAGCTCGCCGCCCATGGCGTGCCACCACTGGATCTGGACCTTCTCCTGCGCGAAGGCGGGAAGGGCGATTGCGGCGATCCCGGCCGCGAGAATTGCCGTGCGAAGTCTCATCTGAAGCTCCCTGCATCCTTTTGTGGAGAGAGCCTGTTTTGAGGTCCTTCTGTTACGGTCGCATGACAGGCCTGTGCGCAGTTTCGGCCTCCGTTGTCGGCCAGGCCCGTTGCCTCCGGTGGAGAAAAGATGGCTGGCCGCCTGCCTTGGGAGGGGATGGGGAGTCTCGGCGGCCAGCCGGGCAGGGAGGGGGACCTGCCGGCCCTTCCAACCGGGCTTATGCCGGAATGTTCCATGCCGGCCGCTTCCTTTCGGAAGCGTCGCCTGCGGGGTTTGCCCCTATTCGATGACGCCGCAGGCCAGCCGGTCGCCGGCGTCGCCCGAAGGCTGGGTCTCGTAGTCGTCGGCCCTGGCGTGGATCATCAGCGCCCGGCCGACGATGTCGGC
>JACZJD010000759.1 GCA_014860725.1 Aquamicrobium sp. | reverse complement strand
CGGTCGCCTGATCGATCATATCCAGATCGTCGTCATGGACCTCGAGGCCAGCCGGCGCTTCTACGAGGCGGCGCTGGGTGCGCTCGGCATTCCGCTGGGCGGCGTCGACGAGGACTATTTCTGGGCCGACGAGCTGTTCGTGTCGACGGCCAGCAGCCCGGCGGCGCAGGGTCGGCTGACCGGCCGCCTGCATCTCGCCTTCCAGGCCAGGGACCGCGCCGCGGTCGAGACGTTCTACGAGGCCGGCCTCGCCAACGGCGGCACCGACAACGGCGCGCCGGGCGAGCGGCCCTACCATCCCGGCTATTTCGCAGCCTTCCTCCTCGATCCGGACGGCAACAACATCGAGGCCGTCTACCACGGCGAGGCCGAGCGCAGCGCTGAATCCATCAGGATCACGTTCTGAGACGGCAGGCCGCCGACGAACGGGCTTGACTTTCCGCCATCCTTGTTTATGTCTCCGCGCGAGTTTTCCGCAGCCGGGCTCGCCGCCCGAACCTATGCGGCGACCTATCCTCAAGAACAGCGGACACGAAAATGGCCAAGGCTACGACCATCAAGATCAAGCTTCTGTCCACCGCGGACACCGGCTTCTTCTACGTCACCAAGAAGAACAGCCGCACCATGACCGAGAAGATGACCAAGCGGAAGTACGACCCCGTCGCCCGCAAGCACGTCGAGTTCAAGGAAACGAAGATCAAGTAATCCTCGCTTCCCGCGGACGGAAACGAAAACGCCGCCCTTTCGGGCGGCGTTTTGTTTTGCCGGTACGGCAAGTCGCGGTTTCGAGCAACCGGCCGCACGGAATCGGGGGCCGGTCGGCATTCTGGCAGCGGTACGAGGAGCCACTATGTGCCAGTGCCGGCCGGCCGACCCCACGGACCCAGGAGATGCGGCGGACCTGAGCATCATGGGGTATCTGCGGCGCGGAAAAGCGAAATCAGGGCCGTTTTCCGGCCCGTTCGTCCCCTCCGCGTTACCCACGGGCACAGTCGCGCACCGGCATTGGAAAATCAACACTTTCTTAACTATCAGGCCGAATCTCCACAAACAGGGTAAATTTCCGCGCCGGGCGGCGCGGAATCCCTGCTCTTCGTGAAGAGCTGTCGATTTTATCAGGCGGCAGCGGCGACGACGCGGTTGCGGCCGCCGTTCTTGGCTTCGTAGAGCGCGATGTCGGCGCGCTTCAGCATCGCCTCGACCGTGTCCGCGCCGGGCATCATCGCGGCGACGCCGACGCTGACGGTGACGGGAATGGTCTGGCCGTCGCCACCGATCGCGAACGGCGTGTCGGCGATCTGCGCCCGGATGCGCTCGGCGACCTTCTCGGCGATGGCGCCGTCGGTGTCGGGCATGACCACGACGAACTCCTCGCCGCCCATGCGGCAGGCGAGGTCGATGCCGCGGACGTTCTTGCGCAGCCGCGTGGCGAACTCGCGCAGCACCTCGTCGCCGGCATCGTGGCCGTAGGTGTCGTTGATCGACTTGAAGCGGTCGATGTCGGTGATCATCAGCGACAGCGGCCGGCGGCGGTTGCGCGCACGCTCGAACAGCGTCGCCAGATGGCTGTCGAGATAGCGCCGGTTGTGCAGCCCGGTCAGCCCGTCGGTGACGGCCATCTCGATGGTCTGGGCGACGGAGGCCCGCAGATGGTCGTTGTAGCGCTTGCGCTTCACCTGCGTGGCGAGCCGGGCGACCAGCTCGTGCTGGTCGATGGGCCGCACCAGATAGTCGTTGACGCCGAGCTCGAGGCCGCGCACCAGCCGCGCCTCCTCGCCCTCCTCGGCAAGCAGCATGATCGGCACGAAGCGGGTTCGGTCGAGCGTGCGGAGCTGCGAGCACAGCCGGAGCGGGTCGTAGTCGGCGAAGGTGGTGGAGACGATGACGCAGTCGTAGTCGCCGTCGGCCGCCTGGAAGAAGGCGGCGTTGGGATCGGCGGCGACGGAAAGCTCGTAGCGGCCGCGTAGCATCTTGGCCACGCGCTCGGCAGAGGCGGCGCGCTCGTCGACCAGCAGCACCCGGGCCGGCGCCTCGGCGGCCGTGTTGCGGCGGCTCAGAAGCTCCTCGATGCCGATGTTGCGCGTCGTGGCGGCGCGCAGGCGCAGCTCGTCGGTCAGCGTCTTCAGCCGCACCAGGCTCTTGACCCGCGTCATCAACTGCAGGTCGTTGACCGGCTTGGTGAGGAAATCGTCGGCGCCGGCCTCCAGGCCGCGCACGCGGTCGGAGACCTGATCGAGCGCCGTGACCATGACGACGGGAATGTGCTGCGTGGCGGGATCGACCTTCAGCCTGCGGCAGACCTCGAAGCCGTCCATGTCCGGCATCATCACGTCGAGCAGGACGACGTCGACCTTGCCGTTCTCGCAGGCTTCGAGCGCGTCCGCGCCGCTATAGGCGGGCAGCACCTCGAAATACTCGGCGAGAAGCCGGGCCTCCAGCAGCTTCACATTGGCGGGAACGTCATCGACGACGAGGATGCGGGCTGTCATGAGGGGACATGCTCCCAAAAGGCAAAGGCGGCGGACATCATGCGTCCCCCAGATAGGATTTGATCGTCTCGATGAACCGCGCCACCGAGATCGGCTTGGAAATGTAGGCCTCGCAGCCGCCCTGCCGGATGCGCTCCTCGTCGCCCTTCATGGCGAAGGCGGTCACGGCGATGACGGGAATGGAGTGAAGCTCGTCGTCTTCCTTCAGCCATTTGGTCACTTCCAGCCCCGAGACCTCGGGAAGCTGGATGTCCATCAGGATGAGGTCGGGGCGATGGGCGCGGGCGAGGTCGAGCGCCTCGAGGCCGTTGCGCGTGCGCACGGTCTCGTAGCCCGAAGCTTCGATCAGGTCGCGAAAGAGCTTCATGTTCAGCTCGTTGTCCTCGACGATCATCACCTTCTTCGGCATGGCCACCCTACCCCCGGACGAGGTTTTTCATCGCCGGCCATGCCTCGCTGGCCGGCGCCCCCCTGAAAATTCTCCACAACATTAACGCGATTTGATTGACGAATGGCAAACCCGCTTGCCCCTCCGGCGGGCCGTGCGCTACAGCCAGCCCCATGAACGCCTCCCGCCCCGCAACCATGGACCGCGAAGCCGCCGAAGGGCTGGCCATCGCCGCGCTCGGCTTCGTGGCGTCCGATCCGGTGCTCCTGCCGCGCTTCCTCGCCATAACGGGCATAGAGGCCGGCCAGATCCGGCAGGCGGCGCGGGAGCCCGGCTTCCTCGCCGGCGTCCTCCAGTTCCTGATGGCGCACGAGCCGACGCTTTCGGCCTTCTGCGAGGCGGGCGGCAGCCGCCCGGCCGAGGTCGCGGCGGCGCTCAGGGCGCTTCCCTTCGGCGACGACCGATTCGAGGCCTCGACATGACCGTCGATCCGCAGACGCTGCGGCAGATCGAGGCGCTGGCGCAGGACGACCGGCCGCTTCTCGTCCTCGACGTCGACGACGTGCTGCTGCATTTCGTCGGCCCGCTGCTGCGCTATTTCGAGACGCTGGGCTGTGCGCTGCGCCTCCAGACCTTCCGCCTCTTCGGCAACGTCTTCGACATCGAGACGGGCGCGGCGGTCGAGAACGGCAGGGTCTCGGCCATGCTCGACGGCTTCTTCGGCGCGCAGACCGAGTGGCAGACGCCGGTCGAGGGCGCGACGCAGGCCGTCGCCGGCATCGCCCGCAAGGCCGAGGTGGTGCTGCTCACCGCGATGCCGCACCGCCACCGCGACACGCGCCGCGCCCTCCTCGACAGGCTCGGCCTCCCCTATCCGCTCCTGACCACGGAGATGGAGAAGGGCCCGGCGATCCACCGCCTGCGAGGCCGGACCCCGAGGCCGGTGGCGTTCGTGGACGACATGCCGCACAATCTCGCCTCCGCGCGCCGGGCGGTCGGCGACGCCCACCTCTTCCACCTGATCGCGGACAATGCGCTGCGCCCGCTCCTGCCCGAGCTGCCGCAGGATGCGGCCGTGGTCATGGACTGGACCGAGGCCGGCGAACGCATTGCGGGCGCGCTCAGGATCTGACCGGGCGGCATGGCCGCAGCCGGCGCGGCTTGGCGGCACCGGGCGCTTCGGCTAGGATCGCATCCGTTCCTGTCGTGTTCATTCCATGACCGCCGCCGCCAAAAACCCCGAGCACGGCTTCTGCCGCGATTGCCTGACGCCGCAGCAGTCGGCGCGGCGGCGCTGCCAGGCGTGCGGCAGCCCGCGCCTCGCCCGCCACGCGGAGCTCTACGCGCTGTCGCTCGCCCATATCGACTGCGACGCCTTCTATGCCGCCATCGAGAAGCGCGACCGGCCGGAGCTGCGCGACCGGCCCGTCATCGTCGGCGGCGCGAGGCGCGGCGTCGTCTCCACCGCCTGCTACATCGCGCGCATCCGCGGCGTGCGCTCGGCGATGCCGATGTTCAAGGCGCTCGAAGCCTGCCCGGACGCCGTGGTCATCAAGCCCGACATGGAGAAGTACGCGGCGGTGGGCCGCCAGGTGCGGGCGATGATGCAAGCGCTGACGCCGCTGGTCGAGCCGCTTTCCATCGACGAGGCCTTCCTCGACCTTTCCGGCACCGAGCGGCTGCACGGCAGGCCGCCGGCGCTGGTGCTGGCGGAATTCGCCCGCCGCATCGAGCGCGAGATCGGCATCACC
>JACZJD010000758.1 GCA_014860725.1 Aquamicrobium sp. | reverse complement strand
GCGTGATCGTGCTCGACTTCAACATCCGCCCGCGCCGGCGCGGCATGGGCAGCGCCATCTTCTTCCACATCGCGAAGGAAGGATTCCTGCCGACCGAAGGCTGCGTCGCGGTGGCGCCGCGCGTGATGGCGCGGCTCCTGCCGCATCTTTTGCGGCATACGGTGCTGACGGTGCTACGCTAGCCGCCAGACCGTCGTCCTCTTGACTTCCGAATCCTCCAGCGCCCGCGTCACCGGCACCTCGTAGGTGGCGAGCCTGTCGAGGTCTGTCTTCGGCAGGTAGGCGCGGCCGGGGTCGCCGACGAGGATTTCGGCTCCCGTCGCCTTCAGCGCGGCGAACCACGGCAGCAGGCGTTCAGCGAAGCCCCTGTCGTAGAAGACGTCGCCGGCGAGCACCACGTCCCAGTCTCCCGGCCGCCCGACCAGATCCTCGGCGGTGAAATCGACGACGACGCCGTTTTCCGCGGCGTTGAGGGCGATCGCGGCGGCGCAGAACGGGTCGATGTCGGCGGCGAGCACATGCGCCGCGCCCGCCTTCATGGCGGCGATCGCCACCAGGCCGGAGCCGGAGGCGAAATCGAGCACGCGCCTGCCCGCCACGCGGTGCGGATGGTCGAGGACATGCCGCGCCAGCCCCTGGCCGCCGGCCCAGGCGAAGGCCCAGAAGGGCGGCGGCAGCCCGATCTCCTCGAGCTCCTCCTCGGTGCGGTGCCACAGCTCGTGCGCCTCGTCGGCGAGGTGGAGCGCGATCTCCGGCACGTGCGGCGGCGCGATCAGGGCGGTGTTCGCCCGGATGAAGTTCTCCGCTCTTTCCGGGGTGAGCTTCACGCCTTGGGGGCTGGAACGAGGCCGCCCATGCGGCAGACCTCGACCCATTCGTCGTCCGTCACCGGCTGGACCGAGAGCCGCATCGAGGTGACGAGCGACATGCCCGCCAGCTTCGGGTTGGCCTTGACGTCCCTGAGCGTCACCGGCTGCGGCATGTCGCGGACGGCGCGCACGTCGACGCATTCCCACCGCGGGTCGTCGGTGGTGCTGTCGGGGTGTGCCAGCGCGCAGACCTCGACGATGCCGACCACCTCCAGCCCGATGTTGGAATGATAGAAGAAGCCGAGATCGCCGACCTTCATGGCGCGCATGTTGTTGCGTGCCTGATAGTTGCGCACGCCGTCCCACTCCGCGCCCTTCCGGCCCTTCGCCTTCAGCATCTCGAAGGAGAAGACGTCCGGTTCCGACTTGAACAGCCAGTAGGCCATCACCTCGCCTCCGGCGCGTTGAACGTCCAGCTCCACGGGTGGATCTCGACGCTCTCGAACAGGTCCGCCCTGGCATAGGGGTCGTTGGCGGCGATGTCCTGCGCACCGGTGCGGTCTTCCGCCTCGACGGCGACGAGGCTGCCGAGGGGCTTGCCGTCGTCGCCGAGCAGCGGACCGGCGAATTTCAGCCGGCCGGCCGCGTTGAGCGCCGTCAGATAGTCGACATGCGCCGGCCGGGTCGCCAGCCGCAGCTCCAGCTTGCCGGGCCTGTCCTTGCAGATGAGGGCGAAAATCATGCTCGTCTCCGTTCTGTGCCTTAATCGGCGGCGAATTCGCGCTTCAGCGGCCGCGCCATCAGCGCCGCCACCGCGTCGCCGATGGTGATGCGGCCGGCAAGCAGCGCGTCCACCGCGGCGATGATCGGCGCTTCCACGCCCTTGTCGCGGGCGATGCGGGCGGCGATCCCCGCCGTCGCCACGCCCTCGGCCAGCGGCCGGCCTTCGAGGCTTTCGCCGCGCCCGATGGCGAGCCCGTAGGAGAAGTTGCGCGACTGGGCCGAGCCGCAGGTCAGGATCAGGTCGCCGAGGCCGGAAAGGCC
>JACZJD010000757.1 GCA_014860725.1 Aquamicrobium sp. | reverse complement strand
TCGAGGAGGGCGTCACGGTCGAGGAGATCGTGGTCGAGAACCGCCGCGCCGCCGGCGTGGTCACCGACGGCGGCACGATCTCCTGCGACATCCTCGTCAACTGCGCCGGCCTGTGGGCGAAGCGCGTCGGCGCCATGGCCGGCGTGCCGCTGGCTGCGGGCGTGGTCGAGCACCAGTACTTCCTTACGGAGAAGAAGCTGACGCTCGATCCGGGCCTGACCACGCTGCGCGATCCAGACAATAACTTCTATCTCAAGCCGGACACGGGCAGCTTCGCCATCGGCGGCTGGGAGGACGGCACCAAGGGCTGCTGGCGCGGCAAGCCGCCGCTCGACTTCGGCCGCGAGCTCTTCGCGCCGAACATGGAGCGGCTGGAACTGTTCGCGCTGCCGGCGGCGAACCGCCTGCCGGTGTTGAACGAGATAGGCATCCAGACGGTCATCAACGGGCCGATCCCGGTCTCCTTCGACGGCGAGCCGATCATGGGACTGGCGCCGGAGCTGGACAATTTCTACGTCGCCTGCGGCTTCACGGCGGGCATCGCGGCCTCCGGCGGCGCCGGGCTGGCGCTGTCGAACATGATCCTGCACGGCGACGCCGGCATGGATCTCTGGCCCTTCGACGTGCGCCGCTTCGGCGCGGTGCAGGCCCAAGGGCGCTATCTCGAGCAACGCGCCATCGAGGCCTACGGCGCCTACTACAAGATCCACTGGCCGGCGGAGGAGTCGCATGCGGCGCGCGGACTGCGACGCTCGCCGCTGCACGAGGAACTGCGCCAGCGTGGCGCCGTGTTCGGTTCCAAGTTCGGCTGGGAGCGGCCGAACTGGTTCTCCGTCGACGACGGCAAGTCGGTCGAGCTCGGCAGCTTCGAGGGCAAGCCGGGCTGGTTCGACGCCGTCGGCGCGGAGGTCCGCGCCATCCGCGAGCGCGCCGCGCTGATCGACCAGAGCTCGTTCTCCAAGTTCGAGATCGCCGGCCCCGGCGCCTTCGACGCCCTGCAGTACATTGCCGCCAACGACCTGTCCGGCCCGCCCGGCAAGGCCGTCTACACGCAGCTGTGCAACGAGAAGGGCGGCATCGAGGCCGACGTCACCATCGTGCATGCAGCGGACGAATTGTTCTACCTCGTCACCGGTTCGGGCTTCGGCGTGCGCGACGGCCACTGGGTGTCGCGCCACCTGCCGTCCGGCGTCGTCCTGCGCGACGTCACCAACCGCTTCGCCACCATCAACCTGTGCGGCCCCAGGGCGCGCGATATCCTGCAGGCCACCAGCGACGACGATGTCTCCAACGCGGCCCTGCCCTTCCTCGGGGTCCGCCGCGTCGGCATCGGCAACGCCGAGGCGCTGGCCGTGCGCGTCGGCTATGTCGGCGAACTCGGCTACGAGCTCTACGTCGCCCAGGAATACGCCGCGCACGTCTACGAGACGCTGGAGGCGGCTGGCCGCGAGTACGGCATCGCCAATGCCGGCTACCGCGCCATCGACGCCTGCCGCATGGAGAAGGGCTATCTCTACTGGTCGGGCGACATCACGCCCGACTACAACCCCTTCGAGGCGGGGCTCGGCTTCGCCGTGGCGCTGGACAAGATCGTCCCGGGGGGCGACTTCATCGGCCGCGAAGCACTAGCCCGCATCAGGGCCGAGGGCGTAAAGCGGCGACTGTGCTCCTTCACGATCGACGGCTTCGCGCCGCTGCACGGCGGCGAAGCGATCGTCTTCGACGGCCGCGTTGTCGGCTCGACCTCGTCGACCGGCTACGGCTACACGCTCGGCAAGGCGATCGCCTTCGGCTACCTTCCCGTCGAGGTGGCGGGCGAGACCGGCTTCACGATCGAGGCCTTCGGCAAGGCCTATGCCGCGACGCGCGGGCCGCGCACGCTCTACGACGCGCGCATGGAGAGACTGAAGGCATGACGACCGACATCGACCGCGCCAGGGAAGCGCTCGCCGGCATCCGGGCACTGGCCGGCCATGACGGGCCGATCGTGCGGCTCGGCGGGCTGACCAACCTCGTCTTCCAGGTCGGCGAGTATTGTCTGCGCGTTCCGGGCAAGGGCACGGAGGAATACATCAACCGGGCCAACGAGGGCGTCGCCGCACGCGAGGCGGCGAAGGCCGACGTCAGCCCCGAGGTGATCCATTTCGACGACCGCACCGGAATCATGGTGACGCGCTTCGTCGACGGCGCCCAGACCATGTCGCCGGCGGCCTTCAAGCTGAACGCCGGGGCGCCGGAGCGGGCCGGCGAAGCCTTCCGCCGGCTGCACCGGTCGGGGGCGGCGTTCCCGTTCCGCTTCGAGCTGTTCTCGATGATCGACGATTACCTGAAGATCCTGTCGACCAAGGACGTGGCGCTGCCGGCCGGCTACCACGACGTGGTGCGCGCGGCGGGCGCGGTGCGCGCCGCGCTTTCGGCGCACGACCTGCCGCTCGCCGCCTGCCACTGCGACCCGCTGTGCGAGAACTTCCTCGACACCGGCGACCGCATGTGGATCGTCGACTGGGAATATTCCGGCATGAACGACCCGATGTGGGACCTCGGCGACCTGTCTGTCGAGGGCAAGTTCGACGCCGACCAGGACGAGGCGATGATCCGCGCCTATTTCGGCGGCGTCCCACGTCCGGCCGAGCGCGGCCGCATCGTCATCTATAAGGCGATGTGCGACCTGCTCTGGACGCTGTGGGGGCTGATCCAGCTCGCCAACGGCAATCCGGCCGACGACTTTCGCGCCTATGCCGATGGCCGCTTCGCCCGCTGCCGTGCGCTGATGGAGACGGACGCCTTTTCCGGCCATGTCGCCGCCGTGGCGAAGGGATAGGCGACGCCGGCGGCAGAGAGCCGCGTTCCCGCCAAAAAGATGCCACGATGCCGGGCTTCACCGGAGGAGGAGAGGAATCGCCCGGACCGATGAAGTCATGGCACGACTGACCGACGCCGACCGCCGCTGGCTCCTGACCGCCGGCAGCGCCTCGATGCTCGTGGCGCTGGCCGGCTGCCAGAGCGTGCTGTCGCTCGACCAGACCGAAGGAAGCTCGCGCTCAGCCGAGGATGTGCTCGCCGATATCCGCGCGCGGAACGGCCTCGCCGCGCTCTCGCCCGATACGACGCTCGAACGCGCCGCGCGCCAGCAGGCCGGCTACATGGCGCTGTCGGGCAAGATGGAACACCGCACCGGCTGGGGCCGCGACTTCGCGGCGCGCATGAAGGCGAACGGCATCAGGGGTGCTGCCGCCGAGAACATCGCCCACGGCCGCTGGGAACCGGGCGAGCTGATGCGCATCTGGATGGCTTCCGCGCCGCACCGGCGCAACATGCTCGATCCGCGCTTTAGCCGCTTCGGCCTGGGCAACGCCGCCGACGGCAGCAGCGGCCGGCGCTACTGGGCGCTGGTGCTGGGCAGCTGAGCCGCCGGACGAACGCTTCCCCTGCTGCCCTCTATCGCCGCAACGCATCGACGCCGAGCACAGTGAAGGATGCCCAGCTCGCCGGATGCGCCTCGACCGGCGATGCGGGGCTGTCGAGCATGGCGACAATCGAACGTTGCAGCGCCCGCGGCCAGCCCAGCCCGGGCTCTGCCGTGTAGGCCGCGGTCATGCCGGTGGTCAGGCGCACGGTCGGCTCGGACGGGATCGACCACAGCGTAACGAGGAGCTGGCGCGCGCCTGCGGCGATGAAGCCCCGCGCCAGGCCGGACATCCACTCCGCCCGCGGCCGCCCGTCGGCGCCGCCGGTATTGCAGGCCGACAGGATCACCAGGTCGGCATCGAGCCGGAGCGACATGATTTCGGAGAGCGAGAGATAGCCGTCGCGGCCGGCTACGCCACTCTCCGGCGACAGGACCAGTCCCGGCTCTGCGGTGCCGCCGACCTCCCCGGCGAGGATGCCGTGCGTGGCGAAGGCGAGCACGCGGTAGTCGGCGAGGCTGCGGGCGGCGAGCTCGGTCTCGGTCGCCTTGTCGCCGAGCAGGAGGTCGGCGGAGCCGGCGCCGAGCGATCCGGCGAGCGCCGTCAGTTCGGCAGCAGTCTCCGGCAGAGGCGCGAGGTCCGACAGGGCCGCTGCGTCAACGCCGCCGTCGCGCGCGAACAGCGAAGAGATCTCGACCTCCGCGGCTGCGCGGCGCCCGCGAAGGAGCGGATCGCCGACTCCGAGGAAAGGCTTCGTCGCCCGAGATGTCGCGAGACCCGGCCGTTGGGCGACGAGCGAACTGACGCTCGGCGCGAGCGAGACGATCCGCTGGGGCGGGGCGCCGGCGGCCGGCGCCTCCTGCCGCGAAGGGCGCGAGCACCCGGCGAGGGCCACGGCGAGCAACGCCACGCTCAGCATCCGGCAGG